>NZ_JBEOXI010000128.1:0-23513 GCF_040296465.1 Streptomyces sp. NPDC002130 | reverse complement strand
CGGTCGGCGTCGGCCGTGGGGGTGGAACGGGTTTCGAGCACGATCTGGGTCCCGCCGCGCAGGTCCAGTCCGAGCCGGACGGGCACGGTGGCGGCCCTCGATGCCGGGATGCGCGGGTAGGTGACCTCGGCGTCCGACTCGCCCTTGCGGGTGGTGACTTCGGATTCGTTGACGCCGAACGCCTTCACCTTGATCCGCACCCAGCCGGGCTTGCGTACGGGCACCGGCACTCATTGATCTGAAGTGCGTCCAGGCCGCCGGGCCGGGTGACGACGACGGCCCGCATGGTCGCCGGTGCGGCGTCGCCGGCTGCTGTCGGTTGGCTCATACCGAGTACCTCACTCCGTGTTGTCCCCTGCGCTCTTCCGTATCGCCCGCCAGCCGTCAGGGGCGGGCGATGCCCTCCCACAGGTCGAGCGCCGCCTGGTAGTGGGCGGTGCCCTCGAAGGGAGAGTTGCCGACGGTTTCCGCAGTGGGCTTGTCCGTGACGGCGGGCCACAGTCGGGTCTGCTCGCCGGTGGCGAAGTCGAGGACGATGTCGCGGATCCGCGTGTCCCGCTCGGCCTGTTCGGCGCCGCGGCCCGGCCGTTCCTGGCCGACCAGGGCGTACATCTCGGTGCCGTGCACCGCGGGCGCA
Source organism: Streptomyces sp. NPDC002130 (assembly GCF_040296465.1). Taxonomy (NCBI): domain Bacteria; kingdom Bacillati; phylum Actinomycetota; class Actinomycetes; order Kitasatosporales; family Streptomycetaceae; genus Streptomyces; species Streptomyces sp. NPDC002130. The sequence continues at coordinate 22,876 of NZ_JBEOXI010000128.1, read as the reverse complement.
CCCTCGGCGGGCCCGATCATCAGGAGATGGGCGTTGCCGCCCGCGGCGGCGTGCGCCAGGGCGCCGCGGGCCGCGGGGAGCGCGAAGAGGTAGTCCGCCATGACCGCGGCGCGGACCTCGGCAGGGGTACGGCCGCCCTGGTCGTAGGCGTCGACGATCTTCTTCGCGCGGGAGCGGGAAATACGCCACCCCGCGACCTCGTCGACGATGCGGTCGCGGGTGTGCGGGTCGAAGCGGTCGAGGTCGTTCGCCACCCACCAGCCCATGTCGTCGCCGGCCATGCTCAGCAGCACGTCGACATCGCGGTGCGCGCCCGAGGCGAGGACGTCCATGGGATGGGCGTGCACCACCGCGCCGGGCTGCCCGATGTCCAGGACGACGCCGGTGGCCTTGTTGTCCACCCCGCCGCGGACTCCGAGGTCCGTCGGGGCGACCTTGCGCAGGGCATCCCTCAGGGAGACCGCGTCGAGGTCGAACAGCTTCTCCGGGTTGTCCGCCACGCCGAGTTCGGTGACGAACCGGTGCGCGAGCTCCTCGGCCCACCAGGCCGGGACGCTACGAGCGGGCCCGCCGGAGAACCCGGCCAGTCGCCGGTACAGGCCGTCGGCGGAGGAGGCGCCGAGCAGCCCGAAGGTGGAGTAGGCGCCGGCGCTGTGGCCGTAGACCGTTACGTTGTCGGGGTCGCCGCCGAAGTGGGCGATGTTCCGCTGGATCCAGGTGAGCGCGGCGATGATGTCCTCGAGGAAGAGGTTGCTGGCCTCGGCAAGCTTCCCTCCGTACTGCGACAGCGAGAGCGGGCCCAGGGCGCCGAGCCGGTAGTTGATCGACACACTCACCACCCGCCCCGTCGCTGCGAGACCGGCGGCGTTCGAGGTGGTCTGAGTGCTCGCCCCGACCTCGAATCCGCCGCCGTGGATGTACACGGTCACCGGGAGCGCCTTGTCGGCCGGCTCCTCGGGGGCCCACACGTTCAGGTTCAGGCAGTCCTCACCCATCCCGCTGTCCGCTTCGAGCCAGTCGCCGCTGTCGGGCTGGACAGAGACGACGCCCTTACGGTCGTAGGGGAGGCTTGGATCGAAGTCCGCGACCACGGGACGGCGGTAGCGCTCGGCGGTGGCGTACCGGATCCCCCACCAGGACCGCACCCCTGGTGCAGTCGGAGCCTTGGGAGTGGAGGCGGTCATGACATGTCCTTCCAGCGCGATTCGGATGCTTCGCGCGGTGAGTCGGAGGCTGGGCGCTCGCGGTGACCTCTCCCATCGTTTCCCGGGATACGACAGAACGCCTGGTGTGCAGCGGTCACCTGGTGGTCAGCAGGTGACACTTCCTCGCTTGTCCTCCACCCTGCCATCGGCGGGCCCGGAGGAGCTTGGGAAGCCGGCCGAGCAGGCACCGCATAGGGCGGCGGCACCGGTGAACTGCCGTCGAGGTCGAGCCTCAGCGCTACGGCATACGGCTGAAGGGCCAGGCCCTGTCGGCCGGGCTGGAAGCCAGAGGGCAGTGCGCGACCGGTGTTCGCCACCCACCGCAAGCCGGGCCCCGGCAAGGTGGCCGGCACAGGTCGGCCAGCCGCCGCGCTCCGCTCACGGGTGAGTCGTGGCCTCGCGGGCCGCGAAGGCGGCGGGGGTGAGGCCGGTGCGGTCGCGGAAGAAGCGGCCGAAGTTGGCGGGGTCGGTGAAGCCGAGGTGGGCGGCCACGGCGCGGGCGTCCCACCGGGCACCTCCCAGCAGGCGCCGGGCTTCCAGGAGGCGCCGCTCGTCGATGAGTTCACGCACCCCCTTGCCCGTGGCCTCCCGGGCGGTACGGCTGAGGGTGCGGACCGAGCAGCCGAGCAACTCGGCATAGTCCGCGGCCTGGTGCAGCTCGCGAAAGTGCAGCTCCAGGGTGTCCAGGAAGCGTCCGTACCTGTCGGCACGGCCCGTGCCGGCCGTGGCCGTGTCGGCGGGGGCGATGTCCGGGGAGTTGGCCAGGCGCAGCAGCAGCGATTCGAGCAGGCTGCGGCGCAGGGCGTGGTGGACGTCGAGGGGGCGGCGCCCGAGAGCCCGGTGTTCGTCCAGGAGTTGGAGTGCCGTCTGCTGGAGCCAGGCGATGTCGTCGGGGTGTGGGCTGAGCACCGCGGGGGCCTCGTGCGCGGTGAGCGGGGCCAGTAGACGGGCGAGGTCGGGTCGCAGTACGTCCGGTTCGAACAGGATGAAGGTGCCGCGGGCTGCTCCGGGCGGATGCCAGCACTGCGCGTGCCCGGGACGCACCCACAGCCACTGGCCGGGGCCGACGGTCCGCGTGACGTGGTCGACGTCGTGCAGCAGCTCACCTTCGGTGACGGCGATGAGGTAGTGGAAGGTGGCACGGCCCGGACGGGGCGGGTTCCACGGCCAGTCGTCGTGCTGGGCGAAGAAATCCTCGACGGTACTCACCTCCAGGCCGTAGGGAGTACCGACCGGGGGCTGGAAACCGTACAGCGGAACCGCAGCCGGTCCAGCCTGCCCACTCGGCCCGGAGTGTCGCCTGTCGACCATCATGTGTCCGCAGCCTACCGCCTTCGCAGTCGGCTTCGACGGAAGGATGGGACCCCCGCACCCGCGCGGCGCGCCCTCCGCCTCCTTCGATGCCACAGTCCGTCACCACCCGGGAAGGCTCACCACCCATGAACGGACCGACCCTGCACAAGACCGCCGCCGACTGCGCGGAGGAACTCCCCGGAGCCCAGCTGGAGCATCCCTTCGGCCCCGACTGGGAGGTCTTCAAGGTGCGCGGCAAGGTGTTCATGCTGATGACCGAGGTCCCGGGGCGTCCCGTCGTGATCCTCAAGGCGGACCCCAGCGAGGCCCTCGCCCTGCGGGAGCAGTACAGCTACATCACTCCCGGCTACCACATGAACAAGAAGCACTGGATCACTCTGGAGGGCGGGGACGGCGTCGGCAAGAAGCTGGTCGAGGAACTCGTCACCGACTCCTACCGGCTCGTCGTCGCCCAACTCCCCCGGGCCGAGCGGCCCGTCGACCCGCACACCTACGGCACCGGCACACGGACGGCCCGATGAGCGCGGCCGGCGACCGGCTCCAGGACACCGCCCGCCAGGCGGCCCTGGCCCTCCCCGACGTCAGCCACGGATACCCCTTCACCCCGCGACTCGACGTGTACAAGGTCGCGGGAAAGGTGTTCCTGATCGTCACCGACGACCCGGACGAGCAGATCATCACGGTCAAGTGCGAACTCGAACACGCCCGCGCGCACGTACACGGCTACCCCTCGATCACGCCGGGCCGCTATCTCGACAAACGCCACTGGATCTCGCTCGGTCCTGGCCCCGGAATCACCGAGGGGCTGGTCGCCGACGTTGTCGAGGATTCCTACCACTTGGCCGTCGAGCGGCTGCCGCGACGCGACCGCCCCAGGGCTCGATGAGTTCCGCGAGCTTCCCCGCGAGCGGCTGAGCCGACGCGTGTCATTGCCCCGTGCAAGGCTCGTCATGTCCGCACACGTCCGCCAGCGAGCCGAGAGACCGATGGAACCGACCGAAGCGACCCTGCCGCTCTTCGGCGAGGAGCCCGCCCGGCCCCTCGCCGACCGCCTGCGCCCCACCCGGCTGGAAGATGTCGTCGGGCAGGACCACCTCCTTGCCCCGGACGCCCCGCTGGGCCGCATGGTCGCCCAGCAGCGCCTCAGCTCCGCCGTCCTGTGGGGCCCGCCCGGCGTCGGGAAGACGACCATCGCCCGGCTCCTCGCGGACGCCGGCGACCTGGCCTTCGAACCGGTGTCGGCCACCTTCTCCGGCGTGGCCGACCTGCGCAAGGTCTTCGCCGCCGCACGAAGCCGACGCGGCATCGGGCAGGGCACCCTGCTGTTCGTCGATGAGATCCACCGCTTCAACCGCGCGCAGCAGGACAGCTTCCTGCCCTACGTCGAGGACGGCACAGTCACCCTGATCGGCGCCACCACCGAGAACCCGAGTTTCGAACTCAACGGCGCCCTCCTCTCCCGCACCCAGGTCCTCGTCCTCAAACGCCTCGACGAGGCCGCCCTGTCCACGCTCCTCGACCGCGCCGAACAGCTCACCGGCCACCGTCTGCCCCTGGACGACGACGCCCGCCGCGCCCTGATCGCCATGGCGGACGGCGACGGCCGCTACCTCCTCAACATGGCCGAACAGCTCCAGGCCCTCCCGGACACCGGGACTCCCCTGGACACCGCCGGGCTCGCCCATCACATTCAGCAGCGGGCCCCGCTGTACGACAAGGCGCAGGAGAGCCACTACAACCTGATCTCCGCACTGCACAAGTCGATGCGCGGCTCCGATCCGGACGCGGCCCTGTACTGGCTCGCCCGCATGCTCGACGGCGGCGAGGACCCGCTGTTCGTGGCCCGCCGACTGGTCCGCTTCGCGAACGAGGACATCGGCATGGCCGATCCACACGCCGTCCAGCAGACACTCGCCGCCTGGGACGTGTACGAGCGACTCGGCTCCCCCGAGGGCGAGTTGGCGATCGCCCAAGCCGTCGTCTACCTCGCCACCGCCCCCAAATCCATCGCCGTCTACCGCGCCTTCAACGCCGCGCACCGATCCGCCCGGCACACCGGCTCGCTCATGCCGCCCGCCCACATCCTCAACGCCCCGACCCGGATGATGAAGAGCCTCGGCTACGGCAAGGACTACCAGTACGACCCCGACAGCGCCGACGGCTTCTCCGGCGCCGACTACTTCCCCGACGGCATGGACCGCGAGACGTACTACCAGCCCACCCACAACGGCCACGAAGCCCAGATCAGCGAACGCCTGCGCCACTGGGCCGATCTGCGTGCCCGCCGACAACGCGGCTGACGCGGACACGTGGGTAGGGCCCGGAGTCAGCACACGGCAGATGTCATGCACCATACGTAGCAGCCACCTTGCGGGCGAATACTGCAACTCTCGAACACCGATACTCCACCAGTGTTCGCACACCACGGCCGAGGGCGTCGTCGGCGGCGTCACCGGCGTACTGACCGGGCCGCACACGCTGCTGCTGGCCCGCTACGACGAGGCCGGAGATCTCCGCCTCATCGCGCGCACCACCCGGCTCACCGCCGAGGCGCGACGCGACCTCGGCGCACGGCTGCATCCCGTCGGCCCCGACCACCCCTGAGCCTCCCGGTGGCAGACGGGATCAGTTGGTCAGCGCACCACCAAGACGTGGTCCCCGCGGGGCAGCAGTTCCCCCACGACCGGCGCACCGGGGATCTCGCCGGCCAGCAGCAGCCCGCCGGAGGTCTGCGCGTCGGCGAGCAGCAGCGCCTCCTCCTCGGTCACCGCGGAGAGGTCGCTGTGGGCGCGCACCCATTCCAGGTTGCGCCGGGTGCCGCCGCTGACATGGCCCTCGCGCAGGGCCTGACGGGCGCCGTCGAGGTAGGGCACCGCGGCGGAGTCGATCACCGCGGTGACCCCGCCGGCCCGGGCCAGCTTGTAGGCATGGCCGAGCAGCCCGAAGCCGGTGACGTCGGTCGCGCAGGTGACACCGGCGGCCAGTGCCGCCTCGGCAGCCTCCCGGTTGAGCCGGGTCATGGCCGCCACGGCGTGCGGGAACACCTCGCCGGTGGCCTTGTGCTTGCTGTTCAGGACCCCTGTGCCGAGCGGCTTGCTCAGCGACAGCGGCGCCCCGGGTTCGCCGGCGTCGCCGCGCAGGACGCGGCCGGGGTCGACCACGCCAGTCACGGCCATTCCGTACTTGGGTTCCGGATCGTCCACGCTGTGGCCGCCCGCCACATGGCAGCCGGCCTCCGCGGCCACCTCCAGACCTCCCCGCAGCACCTGGCGGGCCAGCTCGAAGGGCAGCACACCGCGTGGCCAGGCCAGCAGGTTCAGCGCGACCAGCGGGCGCCCGCCCGTGGCGTAGACGTCCGACAGGGCGTTCGCCGCGGCGATCCGCCCCCAGTCGTACGGGTCGTCGACCACGGGAGTGAAGAAGTCGGTGGTGGCCAGCACCGCCGAGCCGTCGTGCAACCGCACCACCGTGGCGTCGTCGCCCTCGTCGAGCCCGACGATCAGTTCTCCGGCGGGGTCGCGGACCGGCACGCCGTCGCCCAGGCCGCGCAACACCTCCTCCAGCTCGCCGGGCGGGATCTTGCAGGCGCAGCCGCCGCCGTGCGCGTACTGGGTGAGCCGGATGCGGTTCCCGGAACTCGTGGTGCTCACAGCGCCCAGGGTGCCCATCGTGCGGCTCGGCAATCCTCCGGCGCGTTTGCGAAGAGGACCGTAAGGTGAGATGACCGTGAGGTACGAGGAGGCGTATCCGGCCTGGTGACCGGCGCGGTCTTCAAAACCGTCGGACGGCAGGAGCTGCCGTCGGCGGGTTCGATTCCCGTCCGCCTCCGCCACCCCGGGTCCGGGAGGTGCTGCGGTGAGCGATTCCCGGCGCCGCATCCCCAGCACCGACGCCCTGCTGGCCGAGCCCCGGCTGGCCCGGGCGGTGCGGACCTTGGGGCGCCCCCTGGTGAAGGCGGCCGTCACCCGGGCGCAGCACAGGGCCAGAGCGGGCGAGATCGCCCCTGAGGACGTCGCCGAGGCGGCTGTGGGCAGCCTCCCGGAGCGGGCCGGCAGCCTTCGGCCGGTGATCAACGCCACCGGCGTACTGGTGCACACCAACCTCGGCCGGGCGCCGCTGTCGGACGCCGCCCTGCACGCAGTGGGGGCCGCGGCCGGCTGCACCGACGTCGAGTTCGATCTGGTGGAGGGCCGCCGGGCCCGACGCGGGCGAGGGGTGATCGCCGCCCTGTCCGAGGCCGTGCCCGACGCCGGGGCGGTGCACGTGGTGAACAACAACGCGGCCGCGCTGCTGCTGTGCGCCGTCGCGCTGGCCGGCGGCCGGGAGATCGTGATCAGCCGCGGCGAGCTGGTCGAGATCGGCGACGGCTTCCGTATCCCCGAACTGCTGGCGAGCACCGGCTCCCGGCTGCGCGAGGTGGGCACCACCAACCGCACCCGGGTGCGGGACTACGACGAGGCCATCGGTCCCGACACCGCGTTCCTGCTCAAAGTGCACCCGTCCAACTTCCGGGTGACCGGCTTCACGGCCGCCGCCGGTGTCGCCGAGCTGGCGGCGCTCGGACCACCGGTGATCGTGGACATCGGTTCCGGTCTGCTGGCGCCGCATCCGCTGCTGCCCGAGGAACCGGACGCCGCCACCGCCCTGCGGGCGGGTGCCGCGTTGGTGACCGCCAGCGGCGACAAGCTGCTCGGCGGCCCGCAGGCCGGGCTGCTGCTCGGCGACGCCGGGATCGTCGAGCGGCTGCGGCGGCATCCGGCGGCGCGTGCGCTGCGAGTGGACAAGCTGACCCTCGCCGCGCTGGAGGCCACGTTGCGCGGCCCGGAGCCGCCGGTGCGCGCGGCACTCGCCGCCGCCGAGAGCGACCTATGCGACCGCGCGTGCACGCTGGTGCGGCGGCTGCGGGAGGAGGACGTACGGGCCGAGGTCGTGCACACCGCCGCGGTTGTCGGAGGGGGCGGCGCGCCCGGAGTGCGGCTGCCGAGCGCCGCTGTCGGCCTGCCCGAGGGGTTCGGCCGCCTCCTGCGCACCGGCACGGTCGCGGTGGTGGGCCGGGTGGAACACGGCAGATGCGTGCTGGACCTGCGTACCGTCCCCGAGGCCGAGGACCGGGCCCTGCTGGACGCGGTGCTCGCGGCTCACCGGTCGGCGCGGCCGTCGGCGGACCGGCCGGACGGCGGCGACGGAGGCGACCCGTCGTGCATGTGATCGCCACCGCCGGCCATGTCGACCACGGGAAGTCCACCCTGGTCCGGCTGCTCACCGGAATGGAGCCCGACCGCTGGGCGGAGGAGCGCGACCGCGGCCTGACCATCGACCTGGGCTTCGGCTGGACCACCCTGCCGGGCGGCGAGCATGTCGCGTTCGTCGACGTGCCCGGTCACGAACGGTTCGTGCCCAACATGCTCGCGGGTGTCGGCCCGGTCCCCGCCGTGTTGTTCGTGGTGGCCGCCGACGAGGGGTGGATGCCGCAGTCCACCGAGCACCTCCAGGCGCTGGACGCGCTGGGCGTCCGGCACGGGCTGCTCGCCGTCACCCGATGTGACCTGGCGGACCCGGAGCCGGCCAGGGACCAGGCTCTCGCCCGGGTCGCCCGCACCAGCCTCGGGCGGGTCGACTCGGTGGCGGTGAGCGGGCGGACCGGCGAGGGCCTGGACCGGCTGCGCGCCGCTCTGTCCCGGCTGGTCGCCACGTTGCCGCCGGCTGATCCCGGGGCCGACGTCCGGCTGTGGGTGGACCGTTCCTTCAGCATCACCGGCGCTGGCACCGTGGTCACCGGCACCCTGACGGCCGGGACCCTGCGGGTGGGTGACCGGCTGGTGCTCGCCTCCACCGGTGCGGCGACGCGGGTACGAGGCCTGCAGACCCTGGGCCAGGACGCCGGCACGGTACGCGCGGTGGCCCGGGCCGCGATCAACCTGCGCGGTGTCGAACGCGACGCCCTCACCCGCGGAGACGCGCTGCTCACGCCGGACAGCTGGCTGACCACGGGCGAGACCGACGTGGCGCTGCGTGGCGACGACAGCGGTGAACTGCCCCGTGAGCTCGTGCTGCACATCGGGTCCGCCGCCGTGCCCGTCCGGGTCAGGCCACTGGGTCCGGACACCGCCAGGCTGCGGCTGGCCCGGCCGTTGCCGCTGCGCACGGGTGACCGGGCGTTGCTGCGCGACGCGGGACGGCATCGAGTCGCGGCCGGTGTCGACGTGCTCGACGTGTGCCCGCCCGAGCTGGTCCGTCGGGGAGCGGCACGACGGCGCGGCGCGGAGCTGGCCGCCCTGGCCGGGCCGCGGCGGCTCGCCGTGGCCGACGCGGTGCTGCGTCGCCGGGGGTTCGCCACCGCCGGGGAACTGCGCGCGATGGGACTGCCCGTGGTGGGCGAGCCGGTCGGCGACGGCTGGCGCATCCACCCCGGGCTGTGGCGTGAGCTGACCGGCGAACTGCGCCGGCTGGTCGACGGCTGGCGCGGCGACCACCCACTGGAGCCCGGCGTCCCGGTGGACGCGGTGCGGCAACGGCTGCGGCTGCCCGGGACCGGGGTGGTGAAACTGCTCGCTGAGGCCGCCTCGCTCGTGGTGGTGGACGGGCGGGTCTGCGCGCCCGGTCAGCACGCGGTACTCCCAGCATCGGTCGAGGCGGCGGTGGACGAACTGACCGTCGAGCTGAGCCGGACTCCGTTCGCGGCGCCGGACGCCGGCCGGCTGACGGCGCTGCGGCTCGGCGCCAGGGAGCTGGCCGCGGCGGTGCGGGCCGGTCGCCTGCTCAAGGTGGCCGACAGTGTCTTTCTCCTCCCCGGGTGCGAGCGGCGGGCCGGTGAACTCCTCTCCGGGCTGCGCCAGCCGTTCACCCTGAGCCAGGCCCGCCAGGCCCTCGGCACCACGCGGCGGGTGGCGGTGCCGCTGCTGGAGCTGCTGGACCGTCAGGGGATCACCGAGCGGCTCCCGGACAGCACCCGCCGGGTGCGCGCCGGCCGACCCCTGTGACCTGTGATGGGACACGGCTCCAGCAGGGGAACGGGTGGGACCGCATGCGCCCCTGGGCACCGGGCGTTACGTTGGTCGGGCGGAGTACGGCGGAGGCGGGAGATCGCCATGGGCCTGCGGCAGTGGATCGAGGGCTGGCCGGTGTACCGGCAGCTCGCCGGTGAAGACGGCCTGGGCCGGGGGGCGGCCGCGCGCTCCCCCCGTACCAAGCAGCTGCGCGCCCGCACCCAGCAGGCCGACCGGGTTGTCCGCTCCGTGTGCCCGTACTGTGCCGTCGGCTGCGGCCAGCGGGTCTACGTGAAGGACGAGGAAGTCGTCCAGATCGAGGGCGACCCCGACTCTCCGGTCTCGCGGGGCCGGCTGTGCCCGAAGGGGTCGGCGAGCAAGCAACTGGTGACGGGCCCCGACCGGGTCCACACGGTGCTCCACCGGCGTGGGCACGGCACGGAGTGGGAGCGGCTCCCACTCGACCGGGCCATGGACATGATCGCCGACCGGGTGATCGACACCCGCCGGCGGACCTGGCAGGAGTCCTTCCACGGCGCCCCGGTCCGGCGCACGCTCGGCATCGCCAGTCTCGGCGGAGCGACGCTGGACAACGAAGAGAACTACTTGATGAAGAAGCTCTACACGGCGCTGGGAGCGATCCAGATCGAGAACCAGGCCCGCATTTGACACTCCTCCACCGTTCCCGGTCTGGGAACCTCGTTCGGCCGTGGCGGAGCCACGACATTCCAGCAGGATCTCGCCAACGCGGACTGCATCCTCATCGAGGGCTCGAACATGGCCGAGTGCCATCCGGTCGGCTTCCAGTGGGTGATGGAGGCCAAGCAGCGGGGCGCGACGATCATTCACGTCGACCCCAGGTTCACGCGGACCAGCGCGCTGGCGGACCTGTACGTGCCGCTGCGGCCCGGGACGGACATCGCGTTCCTCGGCGCCCTGGTCAACCACGTGCTGAGCAACGGGAAGGACTTCCGCGAGTACGTGGTGGCATACACCAACGCGGCGGCGATCCTGCGGGAGGACTTCGCCGATACGGAGGACCTGGACGGGCTGTTCTCCGGGCTCGACCCGGACGGCCGCTTCTACGACCCCACGACGTGGATGTACGAGGGCGCGGAACAAGCGGCTGCCGCCGGTGCCCGGGAGCGCTGGGCGGCCCGTGACGAGATGGCGCCGACCGAGCAGCACGGCGGTGCGGAACACCGGGAGACCGCCCGCTCCGAGACCTACGGCAGCGGCGGCCCCGGTCTGGGGACCAAGCCGAGGACGGACCCGACGCTGCGGCACCCGCGGTGCGTCTACCAGGTACTCAAGCGGCACTTCTCCCGCTACACACCGGAGATGGTCGAGGACGTCTGCGGCGTTCCGCGAGAGCTTTTCGAGAAGGTGGCCGAGGCGATCACCGCCAACTCAGGCCGTGAGCGCACCACCGCGCTGTGCTACTCGGTCGGCTGGACCCAGCACACGGTGGGCGCCCAGTACATCCGCACCGCGTCCATCCTGCAGGCGCTGCTGGGCAACATCGGCAGGCCGGGGGGCGGCATCCTCGCCCTGCGCGGGCATGCCAGCATCCAGGGCTCCACGGACATCCCCACACTGTTCGACCTGCTGCCCGGCTACATCCCCATGCCGCACGCGCACCAGCACCAGGACCTGGACGGATTCGTGGCCGCCGACGCGGCGGCGACGGGCTTCTGGGGCAATATGCGCGCGTACGCCGTCAGCCTGCTCAAGGCCTGGTGGGGCGAGGCGGCCACCGCCGAGAACGACTTCCGCTTCGACTGGCTGCCGCGCCTCACCGGGGACCACGGCTCCTATCAGACGGTGCTCAATCAGATGGCCGGAGAGTGCAAGGGCTACTTCCTCGTCGGGGAGAACCCGGCGGTCGGGTCCGCCAACGCCAAGCTGCAACGGCTCGGCATGGCCAACCTGGACTGGCTCGTGGTGCGGGACCTGCGGCTCATCGAGAGCGCGACGTTCTGGAAGGACGGCCCGGAGATCCAGACCGGTGAGCTGCGCACCGAGGAGATCCCGACCGAGGTGTTCTTCATGCCGGCCGCCGCCCACACAGAGAAGGACGGCAGTTTCACCAACACGCAGCGGCTGGTGCAGTGGCACCACGCGGCCGTCGAACCGGCGGGCGACGCGCGCAGCGACCTGTGGTTCTACTACCACCTCGGCCGCATCATCCGCGCGAAGCTCGCCCGCTCCACCGATCCGCGCGACCGCCCGCTGCTCGCCCTGACCTGGGACTACCCCACCGAGGGACCACTGGACGAACCGAGCGCCGACGCGGTGCTCGCCGAGATCAACGGTTACGGACCCGACGGCCCGCTGTCGACCTCCACCCAGCTGAGGGACGACGGCTCCACAGCCTGCGGAACCTGGATCTACTGCGGGATCCGTGCCGGAGGACGCAACCAGGCGGCCAACCGTCGGCCACGCGGCGAACAGAGCTGGGTCGCCGCCGAATGGGCTTGGGCGTGGCCCGCCAACCGCCGCATCCTCTACAACCGGGCATCGGCCGACCCGGAGGGCAGGCCCTGGAGCGACCGCAAGCGCTATGTGTGGTGGGACGCCGAGCAGCGCCGGTGGACCGGCGAGGACGTCCCGGACTTCGAGGCCGACAAGCCGCCGGACTACCGGCCGCCGCCGGAGGCCCGGGCCCAGGCCGCGCTGGCCGGCACCGATCCCTTCATCATGCAGAGCGACGGGCGAGCCTGGCTGTTCGCCCCGGCCGGCCTGGCCGACGGCCCGCTGCCCGTGCACTACGAGCCGTTCGAGTCACCGGTGGACAACCCGCTGTACCGGCAGCAGACCAACCCGACGCTCCAGGCGTACGACCGCCGGGACAACCGCTACAACCCCAGCCGCAGCGAGGTGTTCCCCTACGTGTTCACCACGTACCGGCTCACAGAGCACCACACCGCCGGCGGCATGAGCCGTACCCTGCCCTACCTGGCCGAGCTCCAGCCGGAGTTCTTCTGCGAGGTCTCCCCCGAACTGGCGGCGGAACGAGGCCTGGAGCACCGGGGCTGGGCCACCATCGTCACGGCGCGCACGGCGATCGAGGCGAGAGTGCTGGTGACAAACCGGATCAAGCCGCTGCGGGTGCGGGGCCGGGCCATCCATCAGGTGGGACTTCCGTACCACTGGGGCCCCAACGGCCTGTCCACCGGTGACGCGGCGAACGAACTGCTTGCCGTGGTACTCGACCCGAACGTGCACATCCAGGAATCCAAGGCGGCGACCTGCGACATCCGTCCGGGCCGGCGCCCTCGCGGTCCGGAACTGCTGGATTACGTGGCGCGCTACCGGCAGAGCGCCGGTCTCCCCGAGGACGCCCGGCCGCCGGGCACCTCGGAGGACGCAGACCCCGGTGCGGGAGGAGACACGCAGCCATGACGACCGACGCCAACCGCTTGTCCGGCCCGCTGGCCGACCCCAGCTCGGACGCCGGCTACCCGGAGTCGCATCCGCCCCGGATGGGGTTCTTCACCGACACCTCGCTCTGCATCGGCTGCAAGGCGTGCCAGGTGGCGTGCAAGGAGTGGAATCTCCTCCCGCCCGAGCCGGACGGTCCGGATCTGCTCGGGGACTCGTTCGACAACACGGGCGCACTGTCGGCGGACACGTGGCGGCATGTGGCGTTCATCGAGCAGAAGGTGCCCGCCCGGCAGCCGGTCGACCTGGGCATGCCGGCACTCGGCCCGCCGGAGCCGGACACGCCCGGGGAGGCCGGGATGCGCTGGCTGATGGCGAGCGACGTGTGCAAGCACTGCACCCACGCGGCCTGCCTGGACGTGTGTCCCACCGGGTCGTTGTTCCGCACCGAGTTCGGCACCGTCGTGGTGCAGGAGGACATCTGCAACGGCTGCGGCTACTGCGTGACCGCCTGCCCGTACGGAGTGCTCGACCTCCGGCCCGGTGACGGCCGGGCGTTCAAGTGCACGCTCTGCTACGACCGTCTCGGCGCCGGCCAGGAACCGGCCTGTGCCCAGGCCTGCCCTACCGATTCGATCCAGTTCGGCCCGCTGGAAGAGCTGCGCGAGCGGGCCGATCAGCGCGTGGCCCAGCTGCACGGACGCGGCGTGCCCGAGGCGCGGCTGTACGGCCGGGACCCGCAGGACGGCGTGGGCGGTGACGGGGCGTTCTTCCTGCTGCTGGACGAGCCGGAGGTCTACGGACTGCCGCCGGACCCGGTGGTCACCACCCGTGACCTGCCGTCGATGTGGCGGCACGCGGCGGTGGCGGCACTCGGCGTGGCGGCGAGCGTGGCACTGTCCTTCGCCGGGCGGCGCCGGTGACCGTGGGGTGGGGGGAGCCAGAGGAGAGGAGGATGCCGTGACGCGACATGGCCGCCGGGAGGGCACCGTGGTTCCTGAGGCGGAGTTCCGTTCCTACTACGGCCGTCCGATCCTGAAGCGTCCCACCTGGAAGGTGCCGGACGTGCCGGGCTACCTGTTCCTGGGCGGGACGGCGGGCGCCTCGGCGACCATGGCGGTCCTCGCCGACCTGACCTCGCGCCCGGAGCTGGCCAGGGTGGGCCGGAGTGTGGCCGCGGTGGGTGCGCTCGCCAGCGTGGCCGCGCTGATCCACGACCTCGGCCGACCCGAGCGCTTCCTCAACATGCTCAGGGTCTTCAAACCGACCTCTCCGCTGTCGGTGGGGTCCTGGATCATCGGGCCGTTCTCCGCGCTGGCCACCGCCTCGGCGGCCGCCGAGCTGACCGGGACGTTCTCGCGGCCGGGCCGGCTGGCGGGGATCGGCTCGGGCGTGCTGGGACCGGCGATGTGCACCTACACCGCCGTGCTGCTCGCCGACACCGCGGTACCGGCGTGGCACGAGGCCTATCCCGAGCTGCCCCTCGTCTTCGGCGGCAGCGCGCTGGCCTGCGGTGCGGGCGCCGCGTTGTGCGTGCCCGGCGTCGACCACCGGCCGCCCACCCGGATGGGACTGCTGGGCGCCGGCATGGAGCTCGCCGCCCTGCGCGGGATGGAGCAGCGGCTCGGGCTGGCCGGCGAACCGTACGTCACGGGCCGGCCAGGGCGGCTGCTGAAACTGAGCAAGTCCCTGACCGCGGTGGGGACGGGGCTCTCACTGCTGGGCCGCCGCAGCCCCGTGGCATCGGCCCTGGCCGGCACGGCGTACCTGGTGGCGGGCCTGTGCACGCGCTTCGGCGTCTTCGAAGCAGGCCTCGCGTCCGCTCAGGACCCGAAGTACGTGGTGCTCCCGCAGCGGCGGCGCGGTGCGGCGCAGTCCTGACGGACGCGCAGCCGTCGGCATCCGCATCACCCCTCCCGGGAGTCCTCCCGGATGTCCGCGAACTCCCACCAGGCGAGCGGCAGCCAGTCTCCGTCGACGAAGCCGTCGACGGATCCTCCGTGGCCGCGTATGGCCACGCGGGTTCCCACCGGATATGTGGTGCCGGAAAGGCCACAGACCGGGACGAGCAGTGAACCTAGACGTCGTGACAAGACAGTCGATCCTTCCGAAGAGCACGAACAGGCGAAAGAAGCCCCTGGGTGCAAATCGTCGCATCATGCACCAGTCTGGACTATGAGGCATACCACACAAGACCGGCCGAGCTGCGGGCCGGGGCTTTCTCGCGGTGAATGCAGCGGGTTCCCGGCACTGCCGCTCCAGAGCGTGACCGATCCATCACGGGCAGTGGAGGTGCTCAAGGATGAGGGCCGTTGTGTACAAGGGACCGTTCGAAGTAGCGGTCGAGCAGGTGGAGGATCCCCGGATCCAGCACCCGAACGACGTGATCGTACGGGTCACGTCCACCGCGATCTGTGGCTCGGATCTGCACATGTACGAGGGCCGTACCGCCGCCGAGCCGGGCATCGTGTTCGGCCACGAGAACCTCGGTGTCATCGAGGAGGCCGGCGAGGGCGTGACGTCGCTCAGCCGCGGGGACCGGGTGGTCATGCCCTTCAACGTGGCATGCGGCTTCTGCAAGAACTGCACGGCCGGCTACACGGGTTTCTGCGTGACGGTGAACCCGGGCTTCGCGGGCGGCGCCTACGGCTATGTCGCGATGGGCCCGTTCGTGGGCGGGCAAGCCGAGTACGTACGGGTGCCGTACGCCGACTTCAACTGTCTGAAGTTGCCGGAGGGCACCGAGAAGGAGACCGACTTCGTCCTGCTCGCCGACATCTTCCCGACCGGCTATCACGGCAACGAACTGGCCGACGTGCGTCCCGGCGAGAGTGTCGCCGTGTACGGCGGTGGCCCTGTCGGCCTGATGGCGGCCTACTCGGCGATGGTGCGCGGCGCGAGCAAGGTGTTCGTGGTCGACCGGGTCGCGGAGCGGCTGCAGAAGGCCGAGGAGATCGGCGCCGTGCCGATCAACTTCACCGAGGGCGACGCGGCGCAGCAGATCAAGGAACAGACCGGAGGAGAAGGCACTGACAAGGGCATCGACGCCGTCGGCTACCAGGCCCAGGCGCACGAGGCGGACCGCGAGGAGCCGGCGATCGTGCTGAACTCCCTCGTCGAGACGGTCCGGCCGACGGGCGCCCTCGGCATACCTGGACTGTACGTCCCGCGCGACCCGGGCGGGCCGGACGAGCAGGCCAAGCAGGGCATGCTGCTGGTCTCCATCGGACGCGCCTTCGAGAAGGGGCTGCGGATGGGCACCGGTCAGTGCAACGTCAAGCGCTACAACCGCCAGCTGCGTGACCTGATCATCGAGGGCCGCGCGACGCCCAGCTTCGTGGTGTCGCACGAACTGCCCCTCGACCAGGCGCCGTCGGCCTACGAGAAGTTCGACAAGCGGGTCGAGGGCTACACCAAGGTCGTGCTCCACCCGCACGAGTGAGGACACCCCGCATGAAAGGAGGCCCCCTCGCCAGGTCGGTCACGACAGCGAGGGGGCCTCGCGGCGGTACGGGGCGTCACCGCGCCACGCAATGCAGTAGTCCTCGTCGGTGGCGAGGAGGTTCCGGTGCGTGTCCTCGGCGACGACGCTCTTGTCCGCGAGAACCTCGAACGCCAGCCGCGCCGCATGGTCCGCGCCGACACAGCCTCCGCCACCAAGGACGCAGTCGTTTTCTACGCCGACGCCGCCCGGTCCCTGGCCGACACCGGGTGCTGCCGCGTCGTGATCTGCGTCCACCCCGAAGAGCTCCAGGACCGAGAAGGCCACCCGCCGTCGCAGGAGAACACGGCCGAACGCGAAGAGGACGCCTGGTCAGACCACCATGCCGGGCGTACGACCAGCAGACCGAGAACCTGCTAGGCACATGCCGTACTATTCCGCGCGCCAGGGAGTCGGCGGCCGGAGCCCTTGCTCCCTGACCCGAGGCTGACTCAGGGGCTCGCTGACTTAACCCACCAGTCCGCCAATGGCGTTGGCGAGTGCTTCGCCGCCTTGCTGGGCTGCAGTGCCCAGCACCAGGGCAGGCAACGCCTGCGCGATCCCCCGCAGTGTGCCGACCTGCGGTGTATCGGGGGCCGCTGGCGAGGTGTCGACACTGTCCGCCATCGGGCGCAGGACCGTGGCGTTCTGAAAGTCCGCCGCGTTGCAGTCGATGTCCGCACGGAAAGCTTCGAGCAGACCGCGTACGCTGTCGATGTCGCCATACGGCCACGGGGCCCATGCCGGTATCGAGAAGCGACTGCACGGCAAGCCATCTGAGCAAGCGCATTCCGCCAGCGCGGCATGTACGAACACGCTCACAACGATCTCTCCGTCCCAGCCGATGCACTGGGCCCGCAGATACAGCCGGTCCGGCACACCTGAAGGGGACCTACGTCCCAGACCGCTGAGCTCGGGCACCTTCACCCTCGTCTCGCGGGTGCGCTGCAACCATCGGACCGCCGGAAGGCCGAGTACGCGCTCCATCGAGAACCCGGGGAGAGCTGTCGAGAAGAGGCCGACGCCGCCGACGCCGCAATCGCTGAACGACCACCGCCTGTGCCACGACCCCTGCCACCACGAGAGCACGCAGGGGGCCGCACCCACTCACGGTGTCAGCCAAACGCGCAGACGTCCCGGACCGGGCCCGACGGCCCCCTCCCTCCATCTCACCCCGGCCTCCCCCTCGAGCCCGGTGCACAACTAGGATTGCCCAGGTCAGCAGGTATGCAGGTCAGGCCCAGGCCGTCACCGGCACGAACGAACTGTCCTGCCGGGAACGTCCTGACGCTTCTGAGCACCGCGCTGACCTGCGTGGTAGCCCCATCGCGCAGGACCGCGTGCACATCGCGTGCACAATGGCAGCGGCCAGCTCAGTACGCGGGGCGCGCACGATGAGGCCGCAGATCATGTCTGCCTCCTCCCCTTGCGAGCTGTGACCGCTGGACCCGGCACTCGCTTGATGGGTGTGCCGCCCCGGTGGCCACGCCCCACGTCAGCTTGTAGCGCCCGCCGCTGTGAGCGCGGCACCAGCGCCGTGTCGGGCAGCCCCGCTGGGGCCGGAATGCCGAACAGCTCCTCGAAGGAAGCCGGTGCATGCTCCCAGTCCACTTCCAGGGCGAAGCCATAAGTGTCGAGCGTCTCGGCGAGCGTCCCATGCCTCATCCGAGCCTGCACGCTTCGAGGCGGAACGCCGGCGGCGATCAGGACAGCGTCCATGAAGTCCCGCAGATCCCGGAAGGTCGCCGTGACGGGAACCATGACACCCCTGGCACGTGCCCTGGCTTTTGCCCGGTTGAACGCTTCGGACAGCGTGTTGCGTCGCAACGGTGTGCCCCGGCGCGTGACCGTGACGAGTTGGTCGTACTCCTCTGGACGGGGAGTCCAACTACTCCTCTCGCGGTGTCGCAGCGCGCTGGCAGACGGTGGCGCCGTTCGCCGCTCCATGTGAGCTGCATACTTCTCTACGAGGAACGGGCCTATGGGGAGCACTGCACGGCTGTGAACCGTCTTCAGTGGTGCTGCCTTGCCTCGCTGCCGCTGTTCCAGCACCTCCAGCTTCTTCAACCGGCACTTCATATCGATTGTCCGTACAGCAACGGCCTCCATGCTCCGCAGCCCCTGCAGAGCCCCATACCAGATGAGCATCTCGAATGCCGGGTCAATCTCCTCGGCCAGCGTGACAACCTGCTCCCAGGTCAGCCTGGCCTTTTCTCTGTGTCCGGCTGCGAGTTTGAGCCCGATGACCTGGTTCCCCGGCATCAGAGGCCCAAATACTGGATCATCGAGTGCTGCAGAAAGCATGGCCGACAATGCCTTCTTCACCTGAACTCGATAGCTATCCCCCACTCCGTCAGATCGCAACTCAGCGAAGTATTTCTTGTATTTCAGGCCGCCGCACCTCCGTTATCCGACGAGCCCCCAGACGTGGCACGACATATCCACGCAGTCGAAACCCGTACCCCTCAATCGTAGCGTCGCGCACCTCGTGCTCGCCGAGAAACGTCTCCACATACTCGGCTATGGTCGGGATACGGCGTCCGCTTCTCTGCCTTCGATGCGGGAGAGGGTCACGGCCTTCCTCAATCGCCGATCGCTGGCCACGTTGATAGGCCTGTGCGGCTGTCTTTCTATTTTTTGGGAAGTTCTTCGACCTTTGCTGGCCGGCCTGGTCACGCCAGCGCGCCTGCCACCGCATCGCACAGCCATGATCGGCACTCGCGACCAAGCCAGGATGCTCGGGGCACTCAGGATCGCCAGGCAGCGGTCGGGACTTGTGCCAGCGGTCGTAAACTTCCTCCGCAGCCAACGCGTACAACTCCTCTTATCTCAAATCTTCTTCGTGCATCAAGCTGTGCGCGAGTGGGACTCGATGTACTCGTCGACGTCCGACTCCCGATAGCGCAACGCCCTACTTCCCATGCGATACGGTTTGGGCCCCCGGTACTCGACATCCCATGTACTGGCCCAGTTATATAGAGTCTTGCGCTTCACACGGAGACGGTCGGCCGCCTCCTGGGTTGTCAGCCAGCGCTCACGCCCAAAAGACCTCGTACTCACAGGGATCCTCCAGCGCTCAGCTGCCGTAGACGCGACGGAAACGGGATGCGGTTCCGAAGGACCTGGGGTTCGGCTGCATCACCCCGTGCTAGGGCGGTTCGCATTCCTGACGCCAGCCAACGTCGTGGTCCCCGACGAATGCCGTCTCGCATGGCTGTTGAAGGGCTTCCAGACCGGCGGTAGGGCGTACGCGCACTTCGCCAGGCCTGGGACTGCGGCTGCTCGTCCACCCTCGAACGACTGGAGCTTGAGGTCCAGCTAATGCACCACGATCCAGGTGCGGTCCGCATCGGCAGCCGACACCCGTCAGGGAACGTCCGGACCATTCCTCCGTGAGCGTGAAGGCGGTATTGGGTCGTTGGACTCAGCCAGATCTTCGCTAGGACCTCGGCGAGCTTGAGCGCAGAAGGATTAGCCATCGATGTCTTCCTTGGACTTTGATGGGCGCAGCACCTCATCTCGTTTTTAGGGACGAGTTCAGCACAGCCGCTACGAACGACATCCATGGTCTGCACGATCGCCGGTTTGGCTAACCGGCGATCGTGGGCTATGTTGCGCTCCGCCCCAGCGGTTCCCCTCGCCGCCAGTCACGGCGTCGACAGGCACTCCCATAGGTGATGCTCGTTGGCCGACGGTGCAGCCGAGCGAACGGCCGACTGAAAGGAGTTCTGCGTAACGGGGGGCTGGGTCGCCGCTCACACGTCTAATGCCGCGCCGAAGCAGGGGCTCAGACGATCGGCCGGACAGATCGAAACGGACGCGTCAACAGAAAGGGCCTCCTCATCGAGTGCACTCGCCGGCCTCTTACCGACCTTGCGCTTTCAGGGTGTTGTACGTTGACGTAGCCCGGACGGAGATTCCAGTCTTCTAAGGGCCTTGCTCGTCTGCCATGAGCGAATCCCCAGATAGCTTGGTGGCACAGGAAAATTGCTTCTCGACATCCAGGAGGGAGCCGACCTTGTTCGAATCCCCGTCCCGCCGGGTCCTGTAGTCATTGGTCAAGCTGACTGGCTCCGAGCTGCCGAGGAGGCTGGTGGTCGTCCCCGTCTGGTTTGGGGTTGAGGGTGTCACCATGGAGCCTGCGGACAGGTAGCGGCGGGGCTTTTGGCGGGAGCCCAAGCTGTCGGAGCCTGAACTCGCAACTGCTACGTCGCCCTGAGACAGCGGATCAGCGCCCAGGATGGCTTCCCGCCCAGCACGTGACCAGACGGCTTGCTGCCTGATGCTGGAGCCATCCGGTTCCAGAACATAGCGGACTCTGCGCGCATCAGTGCAGGTCAACGATGTTCCGAACCGGTGAGGGTCAGCAAGCTGCCAGCATCGGTCGTGGAGGAGTCAGCAACCCATGGGTTCCGCTGTCCTGGTTCGTGGGATGGGGTCGTTTTTCAAGGAGTGTGAGCATCCGCGGTCGCGGTGGTCGAAGTGCCCTCACTCTTACAAGGTCCGGTATCGGTCGGTGGCGGGGCGGCAGTTGGAGGAGTCCGGGTTCGCGACCCAGGATGCGGCCGTCGAGCGTTTGACGGAAATCTACAAGGCGAAGAAGGCGGCGCCGCGGGGTCGGGCGAAGGCGGAGCGGATCGCCCGGTACGGCGCGATGCGGTTCGAGGAGTACGCCACTGGGTGGAAGGCCGGCCAGCGGGATCTGGGGCCGGCCTCCGTGGTGCATCTGGAGTCGCTGCTGAACATCCATCTGCTGCCGCTGCTGGGCAGCCGGCGGATGAACTCCTTCGACCACAAGGTGGTCGAAGGCTTCCTCCAGACCATGGAACGTAACGGCATCGGCTTGGCCGCTCAGGCGAACGCCTTCGACAAGCTGAAGGCGATCCTGTTGGATGCGAACCGGCTCGGGCTGTTCGACGACAACCCGGTGGCCGGGGTGAAGCCGCCGCAGTACGACCCCAAACGGGTGGTGATCCCCTCACCGGAGCAGCTGGGTCAGATACGCACCGCCGGCGACGACAGCTTCCTGCTGGTCGCCGATCTGATGAGCGGGTGCGGCATGCGCAATGGCGAGGCGTTCGCAGTCAACCTGAACAACATCGTCGCCGACGACGTCTACCGCATCACTGAGCAGGTCAACCGGACCACCTGTCAGTACGAGCGGCTCAAGCACCGCAAGGTGGGCGAGTACCGGGACGTGCCCCTGCCCGCCCGGGTGCGGCAGACCATCGAGTGGTACGCCGCCAAGCACGGTACCTTCGACGGCTACCTGCTGCGCCACCCCGGCGACCCGTCCCGCACGTTCCCGCACTACCACATCGCCAATCAGTGGCAGCGGATCAAGAAGGCCGGCCAGGTCGACATCCCCGACGGGATGGTCGTCTACGGCATGCGGCACTTCTTCGCCTCCAACTGCCTCACGCATGGCATCCCCATCACCGACGTCGCCGAGTGGATGGGCCACAAGACCATCGAGATCACCTTCAAGATCTACCGCCACCTCATGCCCGGCTCAATCAGCAAGGCCGCCAAGATCCTCAACCTCAACCTCGCCGCATAAGACGTCGTCTCATTTGGTGAGTCTGCGGTAGCAGATGAGGCTGCAGGCGATGGCGGTGAAGGCCAGGAAGTGTTCGGCCTTGCGTTCGTAGCGGCGGTGCAAACGGCGGCAGCCGCCCAGCCATGACATCGTGCGCTCGATCGTCCAGCGATGCCGGCCCAGCCGGGTGGAGGACTCGATGCCCTTGCGGGCGATGCAGTGCCGGATGCCTCGCTTGCGCAGCCATCGACGCAGGTGGTCGTAGTCGTAGCCCTTGTCCGCGTGCAGCTTGGCGGGTCGTCGTCTGCGCGGGCCGCGGCGGGAGCGGATCGGCGGGATGCCGCGCACGAGCGGCTCGAGTGCCTGGCTGTCGTGCAGGTTCGCGCCGGAGATCCCGATCGAGAGGGGTAAACCGGTCCGCTCGGTGATCAAGTGGATTTTCGAGCCCTTCTTGCCCCGGTCCACAGGATTCGGACCTGTCAGGTCCCCCCTTTCAGGGCCCGCATGTTCACCGAGTCGATCGCGCAGCGCGACCAGTCCAGGTCGCCGCGCGAGCCCAGTTCGTCGAGGATGAGGCGGTGCAGCTTCGCCCAGACCCGGGCGGCGGTCCACTCGGTGAAACGTCGATGCGCGGTCGGCCCCGACGGGCCGAAGACCGGCGGCAACTGCCGCCAGGTGCAGCCCGTCGTGGCCACGAAGATGATCGCGGCCAGCACCTCGCGATCCCCGTACCGGCGCCGACCGCCGCCCTGCGGCCGCGATGGAGCAGGTGGGACCACCCGCTCGAACAGCTCCCACAGCTCGTCCGGCACCATGCGCTCGACCATCACCACACCGTGCAGACTACCCAGCAATCCAAATGAGACGACGTCTTAGACCGTGTCCTACGTGGTGAGGCGTCGTTGACCTCGGTATGGGGCGGGATACGTGGAGTTGGATTGTTCCGGACGGGCTGTGGGAGATCGCG
>NZ_JBEOXI010000127.1:0-23572 GCF_040296465.1 Streptomyces sp. NPDC002130 | reverse complement strand
CCGAGGCCGAGGACCAGCGCGTGGCAACCTGCGCCTCGCGCACCTTGCGCAGCGCCAGGGTCAGCGCCTCGTCGAACGGCAGGGGACGGCCCGGGGTGTCCGGCACGTACCGGGCGATGTCGTGTTCGCGGCAGACGACCTCGTGCCGCAGCGACTCGGTCAGCGGCCGGGCCAGGGCGGCGGGCACCGGGGTGACCAGGCCGACCCAGTGGCTGGACAGCCCCGGGGTGAGGACCGGGACCGGCACGATGAACCGCCGCGGCAGCCCGGCCACGGCGGCGTAGCGCAGCATCATGTCCCGGTAGGTGAGGACGTCCGGCCCGCCGATGTCGAAGGCCCGGTCGACGTCGTCCGGCATGGTGGCCGAACCGACGAGGTAGCGCAGCACGTCCCGCACCCCGATGGGCTGGGTGCGGGTGTGCACCCAGCTGGGGGTGACCATGACGGGCAGGCGTTCGGTGAGGTAGCGCAGCATCTCGAACGACGCCGAGCCGGAGCCGATGACGACGGCGGCCCGCAGCACCGTCGCGGGCACGGGGGAGTCGAGGAAGATCTGCCCGACCTCGGCCCGGGACCGCAGGTGCGGGGAGAGCGATGCTTCCGGGACGCCGTGGGGCGTGAGCCCGCCGAGGTAGACGATCCGCCGTACGCCCGCGGCCCGGGCCCGCTCGGCGAAGATCCGGGCGGCGGCGCGGTCGGTGTCCTCGAAGCGGGAGCCGGATCCCAGGGCGTGCACCAGGTAGTAGGCGACGTCGACACCGCGCAGGGCGGCCGCGACCGATTCGGGGTCGGTGACGTCCCCTTGGACCGTCTCGGCGTGCGCCGCCCAGGGATGGTCGCGGAGTTTGCCGGGGGAGCGGGCCAGACACCGGACGCGATGGTCTTCCTGCAGCAGTTCCGGCACCAGGCGGCCGCCGATGTATCCGGACGCCCCGGTGACCAGGCAGTGCAGCCGCTGCCCGTCCGTCGTCATACCCGTACCTCCCGGCGTCCCGCACCGTTGCCGTGCCGCCGGATCGCGACCGGCCCTGACGGGAACACTTCCGGCTCGGCGGCCTCGGCGGATGCACCCCGGGGGCGCCGCGGGCGGTTCAGTCCGCCCGGCGGGCGAGAACGCCCGGCCACCACGCCCGCGGCCCCATGTCGATCATCAGCGCGGGCACCAGCAGGGATCGCACCACGAGCGTGTCGAGCAGCGCTCCGAGCGCGACGATGAACGCGATCTGCACCGGGAACGCGAGGGGGATCACCATCAGCGCCGCGAACGTCGCGGCGAGCACCACACCCGCCGAGGTGATCACACCGCCCGTGGTCGTCAGCCCGCGCAGCACGCCCTGCCGGTTGCCGTGCGCGAGCGCCTCCTCCCGGACCCGGGACATGAGGAAGATGTTGTAGTCGACGCCGAGCGCCACCAGGAACACGAAGCCGTACAGCGGCACCGAGGCGTCCGTGCCGCCGAACCCGAGGAGATGCCGGAAGACCAGCGCCGACACCCCCAGCGTCGCCAGGAAGTTGATCCCCACGGTCGCGACCAGCAACACCGGCACGAGCGCATCGCCCAGGAGTTCGCCCAGGAACAGGGCCTGCACCTCACCGACATGCAGGCTCTGATCGCGATCCCGGACGCCGACTCCGACCCGGACGCGGGGGGCGAGCCCACGCCGGGCCGCCTGCGGGGGCAGCTCAATCTCACGTCCGGCGCGGTGACCTTCCGTCCCCCTGGCGCGGAGCACCGACGCGGCCCGGGGCCGTTTCAGCTCCGAGGAGCTGGAGGTGGTCGTCCGGCTCCTCGTCGAGATGAACGCGGAACTGGTCCTGCTGCGCCGGGGCTCCGACTGAGGGTCCGTCGCCTGCCGGTCGGGGCCGGGTCCGAAGCGAGCCCGGCCCCTGCGCTCAGGTCACTCGGGTCAGAACTGGAGCGCCCAGGCGTCGATGCGCCCGGTGTCGGAGCGGGCGTTGTCGCTCACGCGCAGCTTCCACGTGCCGTTCGCGCTCTCCGAGGAGGCGTTCACGGTGTACGTGGTGTCGATGTTGTCCGCACTGCCGCCGGTGCCGTACGACTTCAGCGTGTACGCCGTGCCGTCGGGGGCGATCAGCTGGACCTGGAGGTCACCGATGTAGGTGTGGACGATGTGCACCTCGACGGCCAGGGCCGAGGGGGCGTTGCCCGAGACGCCGGAGACCGTCACCGGGGACTCGGCGGTGGTGTTGTCGGCGATGGCCTGGTCGGCGGTGTTCTCGAAGCGCGGGCCGGGCGGGGTGGTCGTACCGCCGCCGACGTACAGGAGCCGGTTGGGTGAACCGGTGCCGGGGCTGGTGACGACGCCGGTGGTGGCGGCGGACGTCAGCGCGGCGGAGACCTGCGCGGGCGTGGCCGTCGGGTTGGCGGCCAGGTGCAGGGCGGCGGCGCCGGCGACGTGCGGGCTCGCCATCGACGTGCCGGAGATGGTGTTGGTCGCCGAGTCGCTCGTGCTCCAGGCCGAGGTGATGGACGAGCCGGGCGCGAACAGGTCCAGGACGGTGCCGTAGTTGGAGTAGCTCGCCTTGGCATCGCTCGACGTCGTGGCACCGACCGTGACGGCCTCGGTGACGCGGGCCGGGGACCGGGTGGAGGCGTTGGTGGACTCGTTGCCGGCCGCGACCACGAAGGTGACGCCGGAGGTGATGGCGTTGCGGACGGCCGTGTCGATGGCCGTGTCGCCCGGGCCGCCGAGGGACATGTTGGCGACGGCGGGCTTGACCGCGTTCCGGGCGACCCAGTCGATGCCGGCGACGACCTGGGCGGTGGTGCCCTGGCCGGAGTTGTTCAGCACCCGGACGCCGACGACCTTGGCCTTCTTGGCGACGCCGTAGGCGCTTCCGGCGACCGTGCCGGCGACGTGCGTGCCGTGGCCGTGGCCGTCCTGGGCGGTGTTGTCGTTGTCGACGGCGTCGTAGCCGTAGGAGGCGCGGCCGCCGAAGTCGCCGTGGGTGATGCGGACGCCGGTGTCGATGACGTACGCGGTGACGCCCTCACCCGCCGAGTCCGGGTAGGTGTACGAGCTGTTCAGCGGCAGGCTCTTCTGGTCGATGCGGTCCAGACCCCAGGACGGCGGGCTGGGCTGCGTCCCGGTGATGGAGAACGTCCGGTTCTGCACGACGGAGGCGACGGCCGGGTCGGCGGCGAGACGCTTCGCCTCGGACTCGGTCGCCTCGACCTCGTAGCCGTTCAGGGCCTTGGTGTACGTCCGCTCGATGTCGGCGCCGTACTTGCGCGCGAGCGCGCGGCCCTCGGCGGAATGGGCCTTGTCGGTCTTCAGGGTGACGACGTAGCTGCCGGCGACGGCATTCGCGGCGCCCTCGTACTGGATGCGCCCTTCGGCGGCGGCCGGGGCGGCGCCGGCGGGGAGGGCGGAGACGAGGCTCGCGACGAGCGCCGCGGTGGCCGTCGCGCCGAGCGCGGTCAGTCTGCGCCGGGTGGATCTGTGGGGAGTACGCATCACTGCCATCTGAGGGGTCCTCCTCGATCGGTGGTGCGCTGTGGGGTGTGGTGCACGCCCGGTGGTCGCCGCCGATGAGGCCAGTGGGTCATGACCATGTCAAACCAGCGGCTACTCGTGTGCGTCAGCGAAAGATTGAGGCCTCCACAGGGATTGCACAAGGGCTCTGCACGGACCGGCGGAACCGTCATGACGACCCGTCAGTCACCGAGACGCTCCGCGGGAGACGGGAGGGCGGGGCGTCGCCCGTGAGTTATGGGGGGGGGTAACCGGAAAATGGCTGGATGCTGACGGAGCGGGTGCTGCGCGGTCCAGCTCCGCGAGGGCCGCCGGGCGGCAGGGGCGGCAGGGGCGGCAGGGGCGGCGGTGCGCCGCCCTGGGCTGTCGGCGACGACTCGGGCCGGTCGCCCGGACGGCCACGGAGCGGGCACCACGCCGCGCTGCGCTGCGGCAGGCCGCTGGGCCGGTCGGCCAGCCGGTGATGGGGTGGGTGCAGCGCATACCAGCTCTGCGGGAGGAGGCCGGACGGCACGGGCGGGGTGCCTCCTTGCCGCGCAGTCGAGTGCCGCCGGTGGCGGCCGGGCCGGTCGGCCGGCCGGTGACGGAACGTGCGCGGCGCCCTCCTGATCCGCGGGTCAGCCGGCCGGCCGGACGGCGGTCGTGGAGCCTCGCCGCCCTGCCGTCGCCTGCGCCTCGGCCGGTTGGCCGGATCGTGAGGGAGCGGGCGTCGCGCCTCACCGGTCCGCCGGAGGCAGCCGGCCACGGCCGGTCGGCCGGACAAGCGGAGGCCGGCCCGGCGCCCCGGTGCCTCAACCCGTGGAGGACTCCTCCAGTACCTCCACCGGCAGAGCCCCACCCGCACCGATCACCTCGATGCCGAGCAGCCGCCCCGACGCGTCCACGTCGAGGAACACCTCGGCGTCCGCCCCGACACCCGCGACGGGGATCTGCCGGACGGCGGCGCCGTCCGCGATGTGCGCGACGAGAGAGACATACGCGGTGTCGTTCTCGCGGTCGTACTCGATGTGCATGCTTCGCCTCTCGGGAACGGACTCGGTTGCGGTCGACGGACACGACGTTGCCGGCCTTGTCGATCACGACCCAGATCTTGCCGGTGGTGCGGGCCGCGCCCGCCGCCCCGTCCGCGAGAGCGCCAGCAGCGGTCAGACCCCCGCCGCCGAGAACATCGTGCCCGCACGGACCCCCGACGCCCAGCGGGCCGTCACCCGGTTCGCCGCCCGTACCGCCGTGTCCGACCGCATTCCGCCCCCGTCGCCCCGCCCTCTACGATGCGCCCAGCCGTCCGACGGACCCGCCCACCGCCTCAGCCAGGAGCACCGTACCCGTGTCGATACCCCCGCCCCCCGGGAACCAGCGGCCCCCGGCCCCGTACGGCCCGCCTCCCGGCGACTGGCCGCAGGCATACGGCCCGTACGGCCCCGCCGGGCGTCCGTACGGCACCCCCGTCTCCGTCAACGCCCTCGCCGTCGCGGCCCTCGTCCTCGGCGTGCTCTGCTTCCTGCCCGCCGCGGGGCTCGTGCTGGGGCTGATCGCGCTGCGGCAGATCCGGCGGTCCGGGCAGAGCGGGCGGGGCATGGCGATCGCGGGGTCGGTGCTGTCGTTCGCCGGGATCGCACTGTGGGCGGTGGTGCTGTCCACGGGGGCCGTGTCCGAGGTCTGGGAGGGCTTCAAGGACGGCGCGCAGGGCAACGAGAGCCTGTCGCTGGAGAAGGGCGACTGCTTCGACGCGCCCGGCGGGCTGGAGGGCGACACCTACGACGTCGACCGTGTGCCGTGCCGGGGCGGGCACGACGGCGAGGTGTTCGCGGTCGTCACCCTGCCCGGCGGCGCCTTCCCGGGCGACGCCCGGATCACCGACGTCGCCGACGAGAAGTGCTACGCCCTCCAGGACCAGTACGCGATGGACACCTGGGCGATGCCGGCCGATGTCGACGTGTATTACCTGATGCCGTCCCGGGAGAGCTGGCGCTACGGCGACCGCGCGATCACCTGCCTCTTCGGCAACACCGAGGCCGAGGCCGGGCTCACCGGTTCCCTGCGCGGCGACCCCACCACGCTCGACACCCACCAGGTCGTCTTCCTGTCGACGGCCAACGCCCTCGACGCGGAGCTCTACGAGGAGCCCGAGAAGACCCCCGAGGAGGACCTTGCCGCCCACCGGGCCTGGGCCGCCCGGGTCCACGAGGTGCTCGGCGAGCAGATCGAGGCCCTGCGCGGGCACTCCTGGCCGGCCGGCGCCCGCACGCCCGTCGCCGACCTCGTCGCGGATCTGGAGGACGCCAGGACGGAATGGAAGAGGGCGAGCACGGCGGGTGACGCGGACACCTACTACACGCACTACGACAAGGCGTACGGCTTCGTGGACGGGCCGGCGACCGTCACGGCGCGCAAGGCCCTCGGACTGGCGGCGACCCCGCCGACCCCCGGGGAAGGCGAGAAGAAAGAGTCCGAAGCGCAGGTGTGACGGCGGCTATAGCGGGGAGAAAGTGCCTGCGTAAAGCCCTCCGCCACCCCATGTCATCACATCGAGTGATTCTCTGGCCTTTGCTTGCACCGCACAACCTACGGTTGCCACGCTGTTGCTGTCTGTACAACCTGATGGGAGCGGCCAGTGACATTCGGTGAGCAGCCGGCGTACCTGCGCGTCGCGGGTGATCTCCGCAAGAAGATCGTCGACGGTCAGCTGCCACCGCACACCCGCCTCCCCTCCCAGGCCAGAATCCGCCAGGAGTACGGGGTCTCGGACACGGTCGCGCTGGAGGCCCGCAAGGTGCTCATGGCGGAGGGCCTGGTCGAGGGCCGTTCCGGCTCGGGGACCTATGTGCGCGAGCGGCCCGTGCCCCGGCGCATCTCCCGCTCCGGCTACCGCCCGTCCGGCGGGGCCACGCCGTTCCGCCAGGAGCAGGCCGACGGCGAGGGCCGCGGCACCTGGGAGTCCAGCAGCGAGCAGTCCGAGGCGAGTGTCGCGGTCGCCGAGCGGCTGGGCATCGAGCCGGGCGAGCGGGTCATGTGCACGCGGTACCTCTACCGCGAGGGCGGCGAGGCGATGATGCTCTCCACGTCCTGGGAGCCCCTCACCGTCACGGGGCGTACGCCCGTGATGCTGCCGGAGGAGGGACCGGTCGGCGGCATGGGCGTCGTCGAGCGCATGCGCGCCATCGACGTGGTCGTGGACAACGTCACGGAGGAGGTCGGCGCCCGGCCCGGCCTCGCCGAGGAGCTGCTCGTCCTGGGCGGCGTCCCGGGGCATGTGGTCCTGGTCATCCATCGCACCTTCTACGCCTCCGGACGTCCGGTGGAGACGGCCGACGTGGTCATTCCGGCCGATCGGTACCAGGTCGCCTACCACCTTCCGGTCAAGTAGCGCACGCTCCCATCCGCCCCGCGGCGCGCTCCTCGCGCGCCCCGCTCACCCGACCGCCGTACGGACCGACCTGGGCCGGGACGCTGCGCGGCCCGTGACCGGCCGTCGTTCACGCAGGTCGACACCCGTGTATGCGGTATGCCTGCGTCTGGTTGCGCAGAGGTACGCCGACGGCGCGTTCACCGGCATGCGCCCCCTGCGTTCTGGCTGGTTGCGTACCTCTTTGTGAAAACCCGTATTCGCTCCGTGAAGGTTAGGCGTAGGCTCGGGCATATGCGCATTGCGGTTTCCTTGGCGGGTGGGGCACGGCACAGGCCGCGGGTGGGAAGTGGAGGGGCGCGATGAACGACAGCACGGTCACTCTCCCCTGGCTCGTGATACGAGAGGACGACAACGGCAACCGCTACCGCGTGGGCCGGTACGCGACCCGGGCCGAGGCCCAGAAGATCGCGGACAGCCTCGACGGTCGCGGCCACAAGCAGCTGTACTGGGTCGAGCGGCTCGGTCACAACGGGTCGGCCGTGACGCACGACTGACCGTCCGGGGCGCCCCGGGGAGGGCCCCGGAGACCGGCTGGGCTCCCGTAGTCTCCCGGCATGAGTGAGCGGATCGTCGTGGGGGCCGCGCTGGTCGAGGACGGGCGGCTGCTGGCCGCCCGGCGCAGCGCGCCCGTCGAGCTGGCCGGGCGCTGGGAGCTGCCCGGCGGCAAGGTCGAGCCCGGAGAGACGGCCGACGCGGCGCTCGCGCGGGAGCTGCGCGAGGAGCTCGGCGTCGACGCCGAGGTGAGCGGGCGCGTTCCGGGAGAGTGGCCCCTGAGGGCGCCGTACGTCCTGCACGTGTGGACCGCCCGGCTGCGCCCCGGCTCAGCCGCCCCCCGGCCCCTGCAGGACCACGACGAACTGCGCTGGCTCGGCCCCGACCAGATCTGGGACGTGCACTGGCTCGACCAGGACGTCCCGGCCGTACGGCAGGCCCTCGCGCACCTGGGAGTCGCGCAGAACCCGGCCTCTCACGGCCCCGGCCGGCTTGAAGAGCCCGGCGCCTGAAGGCCGGAACAGTTGGGGCCCTGGAAGGCTGGAACAGCTCGCCCCCGGAAGGCCGGAACAGCCCGGCGCCTGAAGCCCGCCGGGGGCGTGCGACCCCCATCGCACTGCCGTACCAGCGCCCCTACGCCTTTCGTGCCACAGTGCGCTGCTCCGCGCGATACTCCACCCCGAATATCGGGTATGTGCCCATTAACCCCATGAAACCGGACATGGGTGGGGCTCCTGCCTGGGAAGTGATCGGCGTGATCGACACCGAGGGCGACTGCGCCGACTGGACCTTTCCCGCAGAACCGGGCGCCGTACGCACCGCTCGCCAGGCCGTGCGCGGCCAACTCCGCGACTGGGACCTCGACAGCCTCGCGGACCTCGCGGCACTGCTGGTCAGCGAGTTGGTCACCAACGCCCTGCGGCATGCCACGGGCCCCATCGGGGTCCGCCTGGTGCGCCGATCGGGCCTGGACGGCGCCCTCCTGGTCGAGGTCTCCGACCCGCTGCCGGACCCGCCCCGCGAGCGCGCCGCCCGCCTCGAGGACGAGGGTGGCCGCGGACTGCACCTGGTTGCCTCCTCCTCCCGCCGCTGGGGCACCCGGCCCGGCGCCACGGGTAAGACGGTGTGGTTCGAACTCGCGGTGCCGGAGTGAAAATCCGGTGTACGTACGTCCCGCCGCTGTAGAGCGATTGGTTCAGGCCAGTGGCGGTTGCCGGTGGACGGGGTTCGACGGCGTGTCCCCTGGTTAGAAGACTGGAAGTGTTGTCACGGTCCGGACCGAAAACCATCGGGACCGTGCTGTGATCGTGAACACCGTGTTGTGCGGCACCGTAGTGCTGGATACTGCGGGCAGCCGCCCCCGGTGACCGGTGCCGGACGCGGTGAGCTGGAGGGGACGGTTCGCGTGAGCGAGATACCAGCGAAGGCCACGGAGTCCGAGGACCCGTCGGAGGGCGCGAGGTCGAGGCCTGCCGACGGCCTGGCCTCCGCGGTGGGAGGTGCGCTCGCCGCCGACGGTGTGCGATCCGGGGACGCCATGTGGCAGAGCAGTCCCCCAGGGTCCATCTACGACTACATCAAGGTCGCGTCCTTCTCCATCGGCCCCGACGGGCTGGTGAACCAGTGGAGCCTGCGCGCCGAGCACCTCTTCGGCGTCCGCGCCGACCGCGCCGTGGGCATGGACCCCATCGAGGCGTTCATCGACCCGCGCCACCGTGAGCGCGGCATGCGCAAGATGGCCGAGATCCTCGACGGCCGCGAATGGACCGGCGTGGTGCCCTTCCGGATGCCGAACGGCGCCGAGGGGGAATGCGGCCACGAGGGACTCGCCGAGGTGTACGTCATGCCGACGCGCACCGAGGAGGGTGAGAGGGCCGCCGTCTGCATCGTCGTCGACGTGCGCACCCTGCGCAGCATCGAGACGGACCTCGCCGCCTCACAGGCCATTTTCAGTCAATCGCCCTTCGGATTCCTCCTGATCGACCCCGACCTCAGGGTCCGCCGCGTCAACCAGCGGTTCGCGTCCATCTTCGGCGGCACGCCCGACGACCACCGTGGCAAGGGCGTCCACGACTACCTCCAGCGCGGTGAGGCCGACCGGGTCGCGGCCACGCTGCGGCGGGTGCTGGAGACCGGCAGTTCCATCACCGACATGCACGTCACCGGTTTCGTGCCGGGTTCCGACGAGCGTCGCCACTGGTCGGTCAACCTCTATCGCGTGCACAGCGGTTCGGGCCGTCCCATCGGCATCGCCTGGCTCGGCATCGACATCACGGCCCGCCGCGCCGCCGCCCGTGAGGCCGCCGCGGCCCGGCGCAACCTCGCCCTGCTGAACGAGGCCGGTGCCCGCATCGGCAACTCCCTCGACCTGGAGACCACGGCCCGGCAACTCCTCGACGTCGTCGTCCCCGGCTTCTGCGACCTGGCCACCGTCGACCTCTACCAGGGCCTGCTGGCCGGTGACGAGACGCCGCCCGGACTCGCCGACGGCAGTGCCGAGCTGCGCCGGGTGGCCTTCGCCAGCGCCGTCTCCGACGCGCCCTTCGCGGGCGCCGGCGTGCCCGTCGCGGTCGGCGCCGTGCACCACTACCCGTTCAACTCGCCCTGCGCGGACGCCCTGCGCACTGCCCGGCCCCGCACCGTCCCGGGCGAGGACGGCGGGCTCGTGCAGTCCACGCTCGCGGTGCCGATGGTCGCCCACGACACCGTCGTCGGGCTGGTGCAGTTCGCCCGCACCAAGGGCAGCGAGCCTTTCGGCGACCGGGACCGGGACCTGGCCGTCGAACTCGCCGCCCGCGCCGCGGTCTGTATCGACAACGCCCGCCTCTACCGCCGCGAGCACGAACGCGCGTTGATACTGCAGCGGTCCCTGCTCCCGCCCGGCGACCCCGAGGCCTCCGGCCTCGACATCGCCTGCCGCTACCTGCCCGGCAGCGTCAACACCGGCCGGCCCAGCGAGGTCGGTGGCGACTGGTTCGACGTCATCGAACTGCCCGGACACCGCACCGCGCTGGTCGTCGGCGACGTGATGGGCCGCGGACTGCGCGCCGCCGTCGCCATGGGCGAACTCCGCACGGCGGTCCGCACACTGGCCCAGCTCGACCTGGAACCGGCCGAGGTGCTCTCCCAGTTGGACGAGATCGCCCGTGGCCTCGGCGCCCCCGGAGGGGTCCAGCAGGCGACCCGGGCGGCCCGCCGCCCCCGCGAGGCGGACCTGTCGGAGGTGTACCTCGCCACCTGCGTCTACGCCGTCTACGACTCCGTCACCCGGCGCTGCACCTTCGCCAACGCGGGCCACCTGCCGCCCGTCCTCGTCGAACCGGGCGAGGCGGCGCTGATGCTCGACGTGCCGCCGGGCCTGCCGCTCGGCGTCGGCGGGGAGCCCTTCGAGGAGGTCGAGGTCGAACTGCCCGAGGGTGCCCTGCTCGCGCTCTACACGGATGGACTGGTCGAAAGCCGCGACCACCCCCTGGACGAGGGACTCCAGGCCTTCGTCAGCGCCCTCTCCGACCCTACCCAGCCGCTGGAGGACGTCTGCGACCACGTCCTCAACACCCTCGACACCCACCATGGCGAGGACGACATCGCGCTGCTGATGGCACGTGTCCAGGGCCTGCCCACGGAATCCGTCGGTGACTGGACCCTGCCGCGGGAGCCGCGCAGCGTGGGCCGGGCCCGCGAGTACGCACGCGCACAGCTGCTGGCCTGGGACCTGGAACCCCTGGTCGACACCACGGAACTCCTGGTCAGCGAACTGGTCACCAACGCCCTGCGCTACGGCGAGGGAGAGATCCGCCTGCGCCTCCTGCTCGACCGCACCCTGGTCTGCGAGGTCTGGGACTCCGGCCTGGTCCAGCCCCGACGCCGCCGGGCCCGCGACACCGACGAGGGCGGCCGCGGCCTCCAACTGGTCGGGCTCCTGAGCGCGGCGTGGGGCTCCCGCCGCACGCCGCGGGGCAAGACGGTCTGGTTCGAACTGCCCCTGCCCGGCGGCGACACGAACCTCACGGATCCGGCGGAGGCCCTCCTGAGCCTGTTCTGACCCGCAACCGAACACAGGTGCTGATCGTCCTCCCCGGCAACATCAACCGCACCACCGGGGGGAGACGGCATGGACCGCACGGAGGCCATCGAGAGTGCGAACTCCTTACAGCCGGAGGGGGATCCCGCGAACGACCGTGCCGGCGATACGAGGCGCAGGCGCTGGGTCAGACGCACGGCCATCGCCGTCCCCCTGCTCCTCCTGCTCCCCCTTCTCTCCGTTCTGACAGCCCTTCGCATCAACTACACGGGCGACCCCGCGGACGGCACCCACACCAGGAACCGCGACGCCCTCTGGCTGGGTCACGCCTGGGTCGACGGCCGCAAGAAGGACGCCGACGTCACCGCCCTCGCCCGCCGCCTGCAAGGCACCGGCATCCGCGACCTGTACGTCCACTCCGGCCCGCTGGAACACGACGGCACGCTCCCCGAGTCCGTGTACCCCAGGGCTCGCTGGTTCATCGACGCCGTCCACGAGAAGCTGCCCGGCGTCCGGGTCCAGGCCTTCCTCGGCGATGTCCTCGCCACCGAGAGCCCCGACGGCATGCGCCTGGAGCAGCCGGCAACCCGCGCCGCGGTCGTCCGCTCCGCACGCCAGGTCCTGGACACCGGCTACGAGGGCATCCACCTGGACCTGGAGCCCCTGCACTCCGGCGACCGGGACTACCTCACCCTCCTCGACGCCCTGCGCCGCGAGACCCGCTCCCGGGACGCGCAACTCTCCGTCGCCGCCCACCAGATCGACCCGCTCCCGGCCTTCCACACCGTCTGGGGCGGCATCACCGGCCACCCCAAGTGGTGGTCCCAGGAGTTCTTCGGCCAGGTCGCCCGCCGAGTCGACCAGATCGCCGTGATGTCGTACGACACGATGCAGCCGCTGGAGAGCACCTACGGCGGGTATGTGGCCCAGCAGACCTCCCTCGCGCTGGAGGTCACCCCGCCGTCCACCGACCTGCTGATGGGGCTGCCCTTCTTCCACGAGAACCGCTTCGGGCACTGGAACCACGCCGAAACCGTCCCCGCCGCCGTACGGGGTGTCCGCCTCGGCCTGTCCCGCACGGACGCGGACCGGGCCCGCTTCGGTGTCGCGCTGTACATCGACTTCGCCGCGACCGAGGCGGACTGGCGTGCCTACGAAGAGGGCTGGGCCGACGAGTGCTCAGCCTGCTGAGGAGCGCCTCCTGATCTTCGAGCCCAGCCACACCAGCGGGTCGTACTTGCGGTCGGCCGCCCGCTCCTTCAGGGGGATCAGCGCGTTGTCCGTGATCTTGATGCCCTCCGGGCAGACCTCCGTGCAGCACTTGGTGATGTTGCAGTAGCCGAGGCCGTGTTCGTCCTGGGCGGTGGTCTTGCGGTCCAGGCCCGCCTCCGCCGCCGCGTCCAGCGGGTGCATGTCCAGCTCCGCCACCCGCATCAGGAAACGCGGCCCGGCGAACGCCTGCTTGTTCTCCTCGTGGTCGCGGACCACATGGCAGGTGTCCTGGCACAGGAAGCACTCGATGCACTTGCGGAACTCCTGCGAGCGGTCCACGTCCTCCTGCATCATCCGGTACTCGCCCGGGGCGACACCGGCCGGCGGCACGAAGGCCGGGACCTCCCTGGCCTTGGTGTAGTTGAAGCCGACGTCGGTGACCAGGTCGCGGACGACCGGGAACGCCCGCAGCGGCGTCACCGTGATGGTCTCCTCCTGGTCGAACACCGACATGCGCGTCATGCACATCAGCCGTGGCCGGCCGTTGATCTCCGCCGAGCAGGAACCGCACTTGCCGGCCTTGCAGTTCCAGCGCACGGCGAGGTCGGGCGTCTGGGTGGCCTGGAGGCGGTGGATGATGTCGAGCACCACCTCGCCCTCGTTGACCTCGACCTCGAAGTCCTCCAGGCCGCCGCCGCTCACGTCCCCGCGCCACACCTTGAAGTGGGCCGTATAGCCGCTCATTCGTAGAGCTCCTCTTCGGCGAGGTACTTGACCAGCTCCTCCTTGTCGAACAGGGCGAGCAGGTCGGCACGGACGGGTTCGGTGGTCTCACGGGTGAGGGTGATCTGGCCGCGGACCGGGTCCGTCGCCGCCAGGCCGCCCGTCGGGTCGGTGAGCGCGCACAGCAGGTTGATCCGGCGCCATGCGCGGTCCATTCCCGGATGGTCCTCACGCGTGTGGCCGCCGCGCGACTCGGTGCGCTCCAGCGCGGCCCGTGCCACGCACTCGCTCACCAGCAGCATGTTCCTGAGGTCCAGGGCGAGGTGCCAGCCCGGGTTGAACTGCCGGTGGCCCTCGACCCCGGCCCGGCGCGCCCGCAGCCGCAGCTCGGCCAGCTTCTGCAGGGCCTGCTCCATCTCCGGCTCGCGGCGGATGATGCCGACCAGGTCGTTCATCGCCTGCTGGAGCTCCTGGTGCAGGGTGTACGGGTTCTCCGGCGGGCCGCCCGCCGGTTCCTCGATCTCCGCCTCGGCCGAGAAGGGCCGCAGGGCCTCCGCCGCCGCCGAGTCGATCTGTACGTCGTCCACCACGGGCCGCGCACCCGTCAGCCCCGCCGCGTACCCGGCCGCGTGCAGGCCCGCCCGGCGTCCGAACACCAGCAGGTCGGACAGGGAGTTGCCGCCGAGCCGGTTGGAGCCGTGCATGCCGCCGGCCACTTCACCGGCCGCGAACAGCCCGGGCACTCCGCGCGCCGCAGCCGTGTCGGAGTCGACCGCGACCCCGCCCATCACGTAGTGGCAGGTGGGCCCGACCTCCATCGCCTCCGCCGTGATGTCGACGTCCGCCAGCTCCTTGAACTGGTGGTACATCGACGGCAGGCGGCGCCTGATGACCTCGGCGGGCATCCGCGTCGACACGTCGAGGAACACGCCCCCGTGCGGGGAGCCGCGCCCCTCCTTCACCTCGGCGTTGATGGCCCGCGCGACCTCGTCACGGGGGAGCAGCTCGGGCGGACGCCGGTTGTGGTCCGGGTCGTCGTACCAGCGGTCGCCCTCCTCCTCCGTCTCGGCGTACTTGTCCTTGAAGACGTCGGGGATGTAGTCGAACATGAACCGCTTGCCGTCGGAGTTGCGCAGCACACCGCCGTCGCCGCGCACCGACTCGGTGACGAGGATGCCCTTCACCGACGGCGGCCAGACCATGCCGGTCGGATGGAACTGCACGAACTCCATGTTCAGCAGGGGCGCGCCCGCGAGCAGCGCCAGCGCGTGGCCGTCGCCGGTGTACTCCCACGAGTTCGACGTCACCTTGAAGGACTTGCCGATGCCGCCGGTGGCGATCACCACGGCGGGTGCCTCCAGCACGAAGAAGCGCCCCGATTCGCGTTCGTAGCCGAAGACGCCGGAGACCCGTGCGTCGTCTTTCAGCACGCGCGTGACCGTGCACTCCTGGAAGACCTTCAGCCGGGACTCGTAGTCGCCGGTCTCCTTGAAGTCCTCCTGCTGCAGCGAGACGATCTTCTGCTGGAGGGTGCGGATCAGCTCCAGGCCGGTGCGGTCGCCGACGTGCGCGAGGCGCGGGTACTCGTGGCCGCCGAAGTTGCGCTGGGAGATCCGGCCGTCCTTCGTACGGTCGAAGAGCGCGCCCCAGGTCTCCAGCTCCCACACCCGCTGCGGCGCCTCCTGGGCGTGCAGCTCGGCCATTCGCCACTGGTTGAGGAACTTGCCGCCGCGCATGGTGTCGCGGAAGTGCACCTGCCAGTTGTCACCGCTGTTGACGTTGGCCATCGCCGCGGCGATGCCGCCCTCGGCCATCACCGTGTGCGCCTTGCCGAACAGCGACTTGCAGATCACGGCTGTGCGGGCGCCCCGCTCGCGGGCCTCGATGGCGGCGCGCAGGCCCGCACCGCCCGCACCCACCACGACGACGTCCCACTCCTGCCGGTCGACCACGGACATCAGAAGGCCTCATCCCTCTAGAAGAAGCGCGGATCGTCGAAGGCGCCCGACGCGACCAGGTAGACGTAGAAGTCGGCGAGGGCCACGCTCACCAGCGACGCCCAGGCGAGCTGCATGTGCCGGGCGTTGAGCTTCCCCGCCCACTGCCACATCCGGTAGCGCACCGGATGCCTGGAGAAGTGCTTGAGCTTGCCGCCGACGATGTGCCGGCAGGAGTGGCAGGAGATCGTGTACGCCCAGATCAGAACGATGTTGACCAGGAACACGAGCGTGCCGAGCCCCATGTGGCCCCAGGCGTAGGTCTCGTCGCGGAAGGCGAGCACGGTGTCGTAGGTGAGGATCCCGGCGACCACGATCGCGGCGTAGAAGAAGTACCGGTGGATGTTCTGCAGGACCAGCGGGAAGCGGGTCTCACCGCTGTACTTCTTGTGCGGCTCGGCGACCGCGCAGGCCGGCGGGGACGCCCAGAAGCCCCGGTAGTAGGCCTTGCGGTAGTAGTAGCAGGTCAGACGGAAGCCGAGCGGGAAGATCAGGATGATGATCGCGGGCGAGATGCCCCACCAGCTCCCGAAGATCTCCCAGTTCGGGCCGGCCTTCATCGGCTCGCAGTTCTCCGCCAGGCACGGGGAGTAGAAGGGCGAGACGTACGGCGCCGCGTAGTAGTCGGCGTTCGCGAAGGCCCGCCAGGTCGAGTACACGATGAAGGCGAGCAGACCGGCCGCGGTGCCGGCCGGGGCCAGCCACCAGCGGTCGGTGCGCAGGTGCGGGGCGGCGATCGCGGCCCGCGCAGCGCCCCGCACACCGCCGCTCTCAGGTCTGGGTTCGGTGGCAGGGGGTTCCGTACCAGTGGCCACGTGACGACTCCGGTCGGGTTCGGGGGAGGTGCCGGTCGCGCTCGACTCCTCCCCGGGTCAGGGAGCGCGCCGGTCCCGGGCGCCGAGCCCCTCGTCGTCCGAGTCGCTCCACAGGGCGGAGTCGTACGGCGTGTCCGAGATGGTGACCAGCTCGGGGCGTTTCGGTGCGGCCGGTGACGCGGCGGCGTCGCGCAGCAGGGCGACGCTCTCGCGCAGGTGGTTGGCGTCGGCACGGACGCGGCGCATCTCCAGGCCGCCGGTGCCGAGCTGCTTCTCCAGGCGTCCCAGCGAACGGAACACTTCGTCGAGACTGCGCTGGACTGACGTCAGTTCGTCGTGAACGGACATGACTTGCCCTCACTTCCACGGGTCCTTCGAGGCCCAAGGCGGCAACGTTCATGCGCCTGCGAGTGTTGCGCGTCACACCTTGCGCTGTGAAGGGATGTGCATCGATTGGCCGAGGCGCGTGGGTGCACTGTGCGGTGCGTTGCGCCGCACGGGTGACTTCCCACCCGTGACCGCCGTGTCGCTCTGTGTTGCCGAACCCTTTCCTCTTCAGTGGCCGCATACATCAGATGAACTCCAAATACCGCCAAAAGTGATCATAACGCCCGCGGCTTCCCGGAGGTAGCACAGATGTCCCAGCACGGCGTCGGCCCGCGCGCGGTCACGCGCTCGGTCGCCTTCCTCACCGCGGGAGTGCTCGCGGTGCCCGCGCTCGCCGGATGCGGCTCCGACGACCCGTCCGGCAAGCCGCTCGCCGGGCAGGACATCCAGCCCGCCCCCCGCGACCGGATCACCGACGGCGGCACCCTGCGCTGGGCCGTCGACTCCGTACCCGACACGCTGAACACCTTCCAGTCGGACGCCGACGCCACCACCGCCCGCGTCGCCCAGGCCGTCCTGCCGTCGATGTTCCGCATGGACGCCTCCGGCCGCCCGGAGCGCAACCCCGCCTACCTGGAGTCCGCCGAGGTCGTCGACACCGAGCCCAAGCAGGTCGTCCTGTACAAGCTCAACCAGCAGGCCGTCTGGAGCGACGGCCGGGAGATCGGCGCAGCCGACTTCGCCGCCCAGTGGCGCGCCCTGTCCGGCAAGAACACCGCCTACTGGACCGCCCGCAACGCCGGCTACGACCGCATCCAGAAGATCGAGCGCGGCGACAACGCCCTGGAGGTCCGGGTCACCTTCAGCCGCCCCTACGCGGACTGGCGCTCGCTGTTCTCCCCGCTGTACCCGAAGGACGTCATGGGCACCCCGGACTCCTTCAACGACGGGGCCCGCAAGAAGCTCAAGGTCACCGCCGGGCCCTTCACGGTGAAGAAGGTCGACCGCAAGGACGAGGAGATCACCCTCGCCCGCAGCCCGCGCTGGTGGGGCAAGCCGGCCAAGCTCTCCGAGATCGTGCTGCGCACCGTCCCGCGCGACAAGCGGGCCGCCGAGCTGGCCGCCGGCGACCTCGACCTGGCCGAGATCGACCCCACCGCGGCCCGCCGCATCACCGTCGCCGCCCGCCCGCAGAGCTCCGCCGGCCCGCAGATGGGCCCCGGCGCCGACCGGTCCGCCGCGGACTCCCTTCAGTCCTGGGCCCGCGCCAACGGCTCCGACGAGGACGCCGCCGACGAGGAGATCGTCGCCCGCAAGAAGCTGCGCAAGGCGGCCGTCAAGTACGCCCGGCAGCAGCAGGCCCTCAGCGGCTTCGAGGTCCGCAAGTCCCTGGAGCCCGCCTACACCCAGCTCGCCCTGAACGGCGCCGAGGGCCCGCTCACCGACGAGCGCGTCCGCAGGGCCGTCGCCCGCGCCCTGGACCGCAAGGAACTCGCCCAGGTGGTTCTCAAGCCCCTCGGCCTGCCCGCCGTCCCGGTCGGCAGCCACCTCGCCCTGTCCGGCCAGGCCGCCTACGCCGACAACAGCGGCGCCCTCGGCGGCCAGGACACCAAGGAGGCCCAGGCGCTGCTCGCGGACGCCGGGTGGGTGCGCGGCGGCCCGGTCAAGGAGGAGAAGAAGGAGAAGGCGGCCGGCCCCGAGGGCGGCAAGGCCGACGACACCGGCGAGGACGACAAGGCGCGCCGGGGGCCGGACCCCGCGGAGCACCTCGCCCGGGACGGCAAGCCGTACGCGCCCCCGCACCAGGGCGGCGCCCCCGGGGCGTACGCCCCCCAGGGGACGGCCGCACCGGCGAACCAGGAGGCCGCCCCGCTCGCCAAGAACGGCAAGCCCCTCAGGCTCCGCTTCGTGCTCCCCTCCGGGCCCGGCTCCCAGACGCTGCGCACGGTCGCGGACCGCATCTCCCGCATGCTGGAGCGCGTCGGCATCACCACCGAGATCTCCAAGGTCTCCGACGAGTCGTACTTCAAGGACCACATCGCCTCCGGCCAGTACGACCTCGCCCTGTACTCCTGGCCCGCCACGGCGTTCCCCGCCACCGACGCCCGCCCCGTCTACGCCAAGCCCGTGCCGGCCGCCGACGGCTCGCTGAACGTCGAGCAGAACTACACCCGAGTCGGCACCGACCAGGTCGACCAGCTCTTCGACGAGGCCGTGGCCACGCTCGACGAGAGCGAGTCCCGTTCCCTGCTCCGCAAGGCCGACTCCCGGATCTGGGCGGCGGCCGGCTCGATCCCCCTCTTCCAGCGCCCCCAGCTCCTGGCGGCCCGCAAGAACCTGGTCAACACCGGCGCCTTCGGCTTCGGCACGCCGGTCTACGAGGACATGGGCTTCCTGAAGAAGGGCGCGAAGCCGGCGTCCGGCCCCTCGGCGAAGGGCTCGGCCGCCCGGTAGCTCTGGGAACGCTCAAACGCCTTGCCGTCCCGCGCCCGGCACCCGCACCATGAGGCCAGCAGTGATCATGGTGCGGACGCCGGGCGTCCGTACGCGGGGGACGGGAGCCGGGGGATGCACGGCATGGTGGGGCGGGCCTGCGGGGCCGGGCTGGTCATCGGGGTGCTGGTGACGGGGTTGGCGGCGTGCACGGGGAGCGCGGGCGGG
The DNA here is from genome assembly GCF_040296465.1 of Streptomyces sp. NPDC002130. Lineage (NCBI taxonomy): Bacteria > Bacillati > Actinomycetota > Actinomycetes > Kitasatosporales > Streptomycetaceae > Streptomyces > Streptomyces sp. NPDC002130. The sequence goes on along the minus strand of NZ_JBEOXI010000127.1, from coordinate 4,418 downwards.
AACGAGGCCGACCAGGGCCGTGAGCCGGTCAAGCCCGTCGCGACGGCCTGCGCGAACGGCACCTTCACCTGGTCCCACCTCACCGAGCGGGACCGGCTGACCGGCGTCTCCGACCCGGAGCGGCTCGGCAAGGGCGGTGGCCCCCTGCAGAACCCGATGCGGCGGGTGTACACACCCAGGCCCTCGGTACGCGCCGACGGACCGGCCCCGTCCCCCGCGGAGATCCTCTTCTCGCTCGGCAAGAAGGCCGGCGAGATCGACTCCGACGCGCGAACCCTTGCGGAGGCGGGCGAGACCTGGTCGTTCACCGACGTCCGGCAGCCGGCCCCGGAGCTCGACACCGACCGCATCAAGCCCGACGCGGCAGGCGAGTACGTCCAGTACGCCGGTGTGAGGGAGGTGGCGGCGGACTTCCGCTACCGCTGCCCGGACGGCACGACCGTCTCCGGTCACGCCCGGAACTGGACGGTCGACTTCGCCGTCCTGACCGACTGCGAGGTACGCCCGGACTCACCTGTGGCCCGGGAGGCCGCCCGGCGCTCCTGCGGACCGGCCTGACCTGCACCGACGTAGCCCGGCTAACCCCTGCGGCCGCAGCCCCGTACCATGGGGTGTGGCCGTGGCATGTTGAGCCCGGCAGGGCCCGCGCACCGCAGACGTCCGCGCAGGGCATTCCTCACACTCCGGGAGAACGCCGCAATATGGCCACGCGCCACGACATCCGCAACGTCGCTATCGTCGCCCACGTCGACCACGGCAAGACCACCATCGTCGACGGCATGCTGAAGCAGGCCGGCGCCTTCGCCGCGCACCAGCTCGAAGGCGTCGACGACCGCATGATGGACTCGAACGACCTGGAGCGTGAGAAGGGCATCACGATCCTGGCCAAGAACACGGCGGTGAAGTACCACCCGAAGGACGGGGGGGACGTCATCACCATCAACATCATCGACACCCCCGGTCACGCCGACTTCGGCGGCGAGGTCGAGCGCGGTCTGTCGATGGTCGACGGTGTCGTCCTGCTCGTGGACGCCTCCGAGGGCCCCCTCCCGCAGACCCGCTTCGTGCTGCGCAAGGCGCTCCAGCAGCGGCTGCCCGTCATCCTGTGCATCAACAAGACGGACCGCCCGGACTCCCGGATCGACGAGGTCGTCAACGAGACGTACGACCTGTTCCTCGACCTGGACGCCGACGAGGAGCAGATCGAGTTCCCGATCGTCTACGCCTGCGGCCGCGACGGCATCGCCTCGCTGACCAAGCCGGAGAACGGTACGGTCCCCGCCGACTCCACCAGCCTGGAGCCGTTCTTCTCCACGATCCTGGAGCACATCCCGGCCCCGACCTACGACGAGGCCGCCCCGCTCCAGGCCCACGTCACCAACCTGGACGCCGACAACTTCCTCGGCCGTATCGCGCTGCTGCGCGTCGAGCAGGGCGAGCTGCGCAAGGGCCAGACGGTCGCGTGGATGAAGCGCGACGGGTCCGTCAGCAACGTCCGCATCTCCGAGCTGATGATGACCGAGGCGCTCACCCGCAAGCCCGCGGAGATGGCCGGCCCCGGTGACATCTGCGCGGTCGCCGGTATCCCGGACATCATGATCGGCGAGACGCTGGCCGACCCGGAGAACCCGGTCGCGCTGCCGCTGATCACGGTCGACGAGCCCGCGATCTCCATGGTCATCGGCACCAACACCTCCCCGCTGGTCGGCCGCGGCGCCACCGGCAAGGGCGCCGACAACAAGGCGGCCGTCAAGGACCGCAAGGTCACCGCCCGCCAGGTCAAGGACCGCCTCGACCGCGAGCTGATCGGTAACGTCAGCCTCCGGGTGCTCGACACCGAGCGTCCCGACGCCTGGGAGGTGCAGGGCCGCGGCGAGCTGGCGCTGGCCATCCTGGTCGAGCAGATGCGCCGCGAGGGCTTCGAGCTGACCATCGGCAAGCCGCAGGTCGTCACCAAGGAGGTCGACGGCAAGACGTACGAGCCCGTCGAGCGCATGACGATCGACGTGCCCGAGGAGCACATGGGCGCCGTCACGCAGCTCATGGGCGTCCGCAAGGGCCGCATGGACAACATGTCGAACCACGGCTCCGGCTGGGTCCGCATGGAGTTCGTGGTGCCGTCCCGCGGTCTCATCGGCTTCCGGACCGAGTTCCTGACGCAGACCCGCGGCACCGGCATCGGGCACTCCATCCACGAGGGCTTCGAGCCCTGGTTCGGCACCCTGCAGACCCGCAACAACGGCTCGCTGGTCGCCGACCGCTCCGGTGCCGTCACCGCCTTCGCGATGACGAACCTCCAGGAGCGCGGCGTGCTCTTCGTGGACCCCGGCACCGAGGTGTACGAGGGCATGATCGTCGGCGAGAACTCGCGCTCCGACGACATGGACGTGAACATCACCAAGGAGAAGAAGCTCACCAACATGCGGTCCTCCTCGGCCGACTCGTTCGAGGCGATCGTCCCGCCGCGCAAGCTGTCGCTGGAGCAGTCCCTGGAGTTCTGCCGGGACGACGAGTGCGTGGAGGTCACCCCGGAGGCCGTGCGCATCCGCAAGGTGAACCTGGACGCCCGCGAGCGTGCCCGCGCCGCGAGCCGCGCCAAGCACGGCTGACGCCCGCCGCTGCGACGACGACACCGGGCACCCCGCGAGGCGGGGTGCCCGGTGCTGTTGTCTGAAAGGCGGGGAACGTGGAGGCAAGGGTAGGGAAAACCCTCGACTTGCCCGCGACAGCCGTCAGGGGCGGTTTTCTCCCACTACCCTGCTCCGGAAGCGCCACGCGTCACCGGCCTCGGGGATCGCGGAACGGCCTTGCCGCACAAGCTACTTGAGCGCGCGACAGACACCGACGGAACCCTGTACGGATTCCACGGTACGCCGCAAGCGGTTTATCTCACTCTCGCGTCCGGAATGCGGACAGCCGACACCGATAGATGTGTAACAAGTCCGTTTCGCAGGGATCTTTCACCAAACCCTTTGTCCGGATTTTGGAAGATGTAGGCGAGAGCTGTGATCGAACCGAGACCTCGAGAGTGTGGTTCGGTCCTGGCGTTTGGCAGATAGTTAGGCGCGTAGAGCTCGGATGTACGGGTCAGTAGCCGGCAGCGGCGCGACTCACGAGCGCGGGGGCACTCGACGAATTCCGGCACCGGCGACGGGCGGGGGCCGTGATGTGTCGTGTGCTCCCTTCGCGGTGAACCAATGACTTCATAGGAGGAACCCATGCGCGGTGCCAAGAGCGCCAAGTGGGTCGCGGGGGCGATAGTCGTCGCCCTGGCCGCCACCGCCTGCGGCGGCGGCGACGACAGTGCCGGCGACGACATGAACAAGGGGAAGGCCGACCCGAACGGCATCGTCACTGCGCAGCTGAGCGAACCGCAGAACCCGCTCCAGCCGGCCAACGCCAAGGAGAGCCAGGGCAGCCGCGTGCTGCGCACGATCTTCGCCGGCCTGGTCGACTACGAGCCCGGCACCGGCAAGCTCGAGTACGTAAACGCCGAGTCCGTCACTCCGAACAAGGACTCGTCGGAGTGGACCGTCAAGCTCAAGCCGGGCTGGAAGTTCCACGACGGCACCCCGGTCACCGCGAAGTCCTACGTGGACTCCTGGAACTGGTCCGCCAACATCAAGAACAACCAGACCAACTCCAGCTGGTTCGCCGACATCGTGGGCTTCGAGGACGTGCACCCCGAGAAGGGTGACCCGAAGAGCGACAAGATGTCGGGCCTGAAGGTCGTCGACGAGAACACCTTCACCATCAAGCTGACGCAGCCGGTCTCGTACTTCGCGTACAAGCTGGGCTACGACGTGTGGGCTCCGCTGCCCGAGGCCTTCTTCAAGGACCCGAAGGGCTACGGCGAGAAGCCGGTCGGCAACGGCCCCTACAAGTTCGTGTCCTGGGAGCACAACAAGCTCATCAAGGTCCGCAAGTTCGCGGGCTACAAGGGCCCGAACGTCGCCAAGAACGGCGGCATCGACTTCAAGAACTACACGACCGCCGACGCCGCGTACTCGGACCTGCGCTCGGACAACGTGGACTGGATCGAGCAGGTCCCGACCACCGCGCTGACGAACTACAAGACGGACCTCGGCGACCGCGCCATCGACGAGCCGTACTCGGCCGTCCAGTCGATCGTCCCGGCGTTCTACACCAAGCAGTTCAAGGACATCGACCCCAAGGTCATCCAGGGTCTGTCCATGGCGATCGACCGCCAGACGATCACCAAGACCGTCCTCCAGGGCACGCGTACCCCGGCCGACTCCTACGTCGCCCCGGGCGTCCTCGGCTACAAGAAGGGCGCGCTCGGCGACATCGTCAAGTTCGACCCGGCCCAGGCCAAGAAGCTCATCCAGGAGGGTGGCGGCGTCCCGGGCAACAAGATCCAGATCCAGTACAACGCCGACCAGGACCACAAGCCCTGG
>NZ_JBEOXI010000126.1:0-23846 GCF_040296465.1 Streptomyces sp. NPDC002130 | reverse complement strand
GACGGCCGCCGCTCGGCCATGTCCTGGCCACCGCGCACGACATGAAGCGCGAGCACCGGGTCATCAGCTGCCTCGAGGGTGCCGGCTCCGCGGCCGCTACGCGGGCCGGACCGCCGTGTGCACGGTGTGGGCCTCCAGGACGAACACGTCCGGGCGGCGGTGCAGGCTCGCCTCGTCGTCGGGGTCGAGCAGACGGTCGACGGTCGCGAGATCCTCGGCGTCGAGCCCCTCGGCGAGCTTGTCGCGCATGTGCGACAGCGACGCCACGACATACGCACGCGCCCGGTCCGAGGCCGGCGCCGGGAGATCGAGCAGGAAGCTGTGCGTCCTCGTGTGCTTGAGTCCCGCGGCGGCCAGCATGGCCGGCCAGTGCTCCGTCTCGGCCACGTGCCCGGGCAGGTCGGTGCGCATCCGGCTGAACCACTCCGCCTCCACCGCGTCGATCCGCGCCTGGAGACCGGGCCTGCCGATCCCGATGTCGCGCGGCAGGAACCGCAGCGGCAGACCGCCCTCCATGAGGGCCAGCGTGCCGCCCGGCGCAAGGCGCTGAGCGAAGGCGGCCAGCGCGGCCCGCTGGTCGCCCAGGTGGTGCAGGCTGCGGCTCGCCCAGAGCAGATCGGCGGGGTAGTCCAGTTCGCCGAGCACCTCGGGCAGATCACCGGCGAGCGTGCCGAAACGGTCGGCGACGCCCTGCCGCCCGGCCCGCGCCCGGGCCCGCTCCAGCAGCGCTTCGGAGCCGTCCACGGCCACGATCCGCGCGCCCGGGAACACCTCCGCGAACAGGCACGACACCACGCCCGGCCCGCTGCCCGCGTCGACGATCAGCCCTGGCTCGGTCACCTCCTGCGCCAGCCAGCCCAGCGCCCGTTCGTACAGGGACGCGAACAGTTCCGCCGAGGACTCCAGCATCGGGCCCATCTCGGCCCAGTCGAGGTCCGTGTGGCCGTGCTGAGGGCCGTGGCCCCGCTCGTGGTCGTGGTGGTGGTGCCCCATGGTGGTCAGCCTCTCGCTCGGATGCGGTCAGCGTGCGCCGACGCACCGGACGGAGGCCACTGCTGTTGCCGGTCCCGCAAAATCCGCCGGGGCGCGGGCCCCGGCGGATCAGCGGAGACGGATCAGGACAGCGGCGGGTACGCGTTCTGCATCAACTGCCGGAACTGGGCGGAGAACCACTTCCCGGACAGCGGCGCGTCCGGCAGGGCACCGGACATGTTGTTGTTGTTGCGCGGGTTGCCCGTGTAGGTCGGGTCGCACATGCGGTCGAAGCCCTTGCCCTCGTCGTTCGGGATCAGCTTGCTCGCCCCGTCGGACTCGCCCGGCGGCTTCATCCACACGTACGCGTCGATCCCCGCGGCCGGGGCGGCCTTCGGGCGCTCGCCGAGTCCGGCTCCGGACTGGTTGCACCAGTTGCCGGCGTTGAAGCGACGGTCGTATCGCCCGCCGTCGACGTAGGTGTCGATGCTGGTCGTCGCGCCCGGCCCGGTGGGCCGTGCGGTGCCGCCCCAACCGTTGCGGGAGGTGTCGATCAGCATGCCGATGTTCGAGCCGAAGCCCGCCGACACCAGCTGGTTGCGGAAGGCCTGGGCGTAGGACAGCTCGTCGAGGTAGCGGTTCCAGTCGACCCACTTCGACTCGCGGACGGACTTGCCGGCCACGGTGTCGTTGATCGTGAAGTTGTTCTCCTTCAGGGCGCTGTAGTTCGCCGTGTTGGTGATGAAGCCGTGGACGTCGTTCACCGTGGCGCCCTCGGCGGTCGCCGCCTCCTTCATGATGGTGGCGGTGGGGCCGAAGTTGTCGTCCCAGCCGATCCAGCCGTGGTGCCCGGCGTCGACGTAGTTGTAGACGTTCGGCACGTCGCCGAGCTTGTTCAGCGCGTAGCCGACGCCCTTGACGTAGTTGCCGTTGGCCTTCATCACGTCGCACTGCGGGACGGCCGTCGGGCGGCTGCCGGTGTTGGTGACGAGGTTGGGGAGCGAGTCGATCTCGACCGTGGTGACGATCCGCAGCGAGGCGTACTTCGGGTCGGCGAGGATGGCCTTGATGGGATCGATGTACTCGGTCTTGTAGCGGCCGATCTCGTCGGCCTTCAGCTCGCCGTTGGAGGCGAGGGCGGAGCAGTCCCGGCCGGGCAGGTTGTAGATGACGAACTGGACGACGAGCTCGCCGGAGCCCTTCTGGCGCAGCGCCTCGTCGAGGTGGTCGCGCAGACCCATCTTTCCGCCCGCGCCGTTGATGGCCGCGATCCGGTCCAGCCAGACTCCGGTCGGCTGGTTGGCGACCCGGCTGCCGCCCGGCTCGGCGGCGGCGTTCGCGGACCACTCCGGGTTCACGTACACCTTGGCGCCCTCGTAGGGGTTGTTCACCCGGGTGGACGGCCCGCCCGGGTCCGGCGGATCCGTGGGGCCGCCGGGGCCGCCGTCGTCGACGTTGCAGGTCACGCCGTCGAGAGTGAACGTGGCCGGGACCGCGTTGCTGCCGCTGTAGCTGCCCTGGAAGCCGAAGCTCACCGAAGCACCGGTGGCCAGCTGGGCGTTGTACGTCTCGTTGGCGGCTGTGACGGCGGCACCGCTCTGACTCAGCTTGGCGTTCCAGCCGCTGGTGACCTTCTGGTCCCCGGCGTACGACCACTTCAGCGACCAGGACGACTTGGCGGCGCTGTTGTTGGTGATGGTCACGGCGGCGGTGAAGCCGGTGCTCCACTGGTTTTGGATCTTGTAGTCGACGGTGCAGGGGACGGCGGCGACGCCGGTACCGTCCGGGTCGACGGCGAAGGCTGTTCCGGTCGCTCCGGCGACCAGGGCCATGGCGGCCAGTAACGCTGTTCTCGTACGGCTCATGAGTGCGGGATTCCCTTTCGGTGGTGGGGGTGTCAGCCGTTCAGGGCGCGCTCCGACAAGGACATGAGGAACCCGGCACCGGCACTCGCGCAGCCGGGGACGACCGCGTGTGCGGCGGCTAAAAGTACTGAACGCGAGGGGTGTCGCATGAGCGACTCCTTGCAGGTCGGGTGCGTCGTGACGGACGCGTCGACTGATGGAACCGCTCCCACTGGTGCCAAGGAAGGTAGCGCCAAGTGTCGGCAAAGAACAGGGGAGTCACTGACTTTCGCTCAACTCCCGGCGTCGAATCTTTTCGACTCTTCGAGAACCTTGACCGGTACCTGACGCATCCGCACTATGGGAGCGCTCCCACTGGTTCAAGCCTTGACTTCTCCGAGCCGCAAGGAGGAACCAGCACCATGCATCCCCCACCCCGGAGGCGGAGAGCCGTGCGGCGTCTGTGGACCGCCGCACTAGCAGCTCTCACCCTTCCGTTGACGATGCTCTCCACAGGGTCGACTCCCGCGCAGGCGGCGGCACTTCAGTGCAGTGTCGACTACAAGACGAACGACTGGGGCTCCGGTTTCACGGTGGACCTCACCCTCACCAACCGCGGCACGGACGTCATCGACGGCTGGACGCTGACCTACGCCTACTCCGGCAACCAGAAGCTGGGCAACGGCTGGAACGGTACCTGGTCGCAGTCCGGCCAGAACATCACCGTGAAGAACGCCTCCCACAACGCGCGGGTCGCGGCGGGCGCCGCCGTCTCCACCGGTGCCCAGTTCTCCTACAGCGGCGGCAACACCGCGCCGACGTCCTTCTCGGTCAACGGCACGCCCTGCACCGGCGCGCACCAGCCGCCGATCGCCGTGCTGACCAGCCCCAGCGCGGGCGCCGTCTACACCCAGGGCCAGGCGGTGCCGCTGGCGGCCACCGCGGCCGCCGCGGACAACGCCACGATCAGCAAGGTGGAGTTCTACGACGACACCAAGCTGCTGGGCACGGACACGAGCGCGCCCTACGCGCTGTCCGTCTCCGACCTGGCCGTGGGCAGTCATTCCCTGGTGGCGAAGGCCTACGACAGCATGGGTGCCTCCGCGGACTCCACCCCGGTCGGCATCACCGTCGCCTCCGGCCCGACCGTCGTCGCCTCGCCGCTCCAACTGGGCGTCCAGTCAGGCAAGTCGGGCACCTACGAGGTGAAGCTGTCCAAGCAGCCGTCGTCCAACGTGACGGTGACCTCGGCCCGGGCGAGCGGCAACTCGGGGCTGTCGGTCTCGGCCGGCGCCTCGCTGACCTTCACGCCGCAGAACTGGAACACCGCGCAGAAGGTGACCGTCGCGGCCGCGAACTCGGGTACCGGATCCGCCGTCTTCGAGTCGACGGCCGCGGGCCACGCCAAGGCCTCGGTCACCGTCACGCAGCTGGCGGCGTCGAAGGTGTACGACGCCCGCTTCCTGGAGCTCTACGGGAAGATCACCAACCCGGCGAACGGCTACTTCTCCCGCGAGGGCATCCCCTACCACTCGGTCGAGACGCTGATCGTCGAGGCGCCGGACCACGGCCACGAGACCACCTCGGAGGCGTACAGCTACCTCCTGTGGCTCCAGGCCATGTACGGCAAGGTGACGGGTGACTGGTCGAAGTTCAACGGCGCGTGGGACCTCATGGAGAAGTACATGATCCCCACCCGCGCCGACCAGCCGACCAACTCCTTCTACAACCCCGCCAAGCCGGCCACCTACGCGCCCGAGCTGGACACGCCGAACGAGTACCCGGCCAAGCTCGACACCGGTGTCTCGGTCGGCCGCGACCCGATCGCGGCCGAGCTGAAGAGCGCGTACGGCACGGACGACGTCTACGGCATGCACTGGCTGCAGGACGTGGACAACGTCTACGGCTACGGCAACTCGCCCGGCAAGTGCGAGGCGGGTCCGTCGGACACCGGCCCGTCGTACATCAACACCTTCCAGCGCGGCGCGCAGGAGTCGGTGTGGGAGACGGTGCCGCAGCCGACCTGCGACGCGTTCAAGTACGGCGGCAAGAACGGCTATCTGGACCTGTTCACCGCTGACGCCTCCTACGCCAAGCAGTGGAAGTTCACCAATGCGCCGGACGCCGACGCGCGGGCCGTGCAGGCCGCCTACTGGGCGGACCTGTGGGCGAAGGAGCAGGGCAAGGGCTCGGCCGTCTCCGCGGCGGTCGGCAAGGCCGCGAAGATGGGCGACTACCTGCGCTACTCGATGTTCGACAAGTACTTCAAGAAGGTCGGCAACTGCGTCGGGCCCGCGGCCTGCCCGGCGGGCACCGGCAAGGACGCCTCGTTCTACCTGATGTCCTGGTACTACGCCTGGGGCGGCGCCACGGACACGAATGCCGGCTGGTCCTGGCGCATCGGCTCCAGCCACGCCCACGGCGGCTACCAGAACCCCCTGGCCGCCTACGCGCTCGCCAACTACGCCCCGCTGAAGCCGAAGTCGGCGACGGGCGCGGCGGACTGGGCCAAGTCCATGGACCGGCAGCTGGAGTTCTACCGCTGGCTGCAGTCGGACGAGGGCGCCATCGCGGGCGGCGCGACCAACAGCTGGGCAGGCCGGTACGCGACCCCGCCTTCGGGCAAGTCGACGTTCTACGGCATGTACTACGACGAGAAGCCGGTGTACCACGACCCGCCGTCCAACCAGTGGTTCGGCTTCCAGGCGTGGTCCATGGAGCGGGTCGCCGAGCTGTACCAGCAGACGGGGAACGCGCAGGCCAAGACGGTCCTCGACAAGTGGGTCGACTGGGCGCTGTCCAAGACCACGTTCAACCCGGACGGCACGTTCCGCATCCCGTCGACGCTGCAGTGGTCGGGCCAGCCCGACACCTGGAACGCGTCGAGCCCCGGCGCGAACAGCGGGCTGCATGTCACCGTCGCCGACTACACCAACGACGTCGGTGTGGCGGCCGCGTACGCCAAGACCCTGACGTACTACGCGGACCGCTCCGGTGACACGGAGGCAGCGGCGGCGGCGAAGAAGCTGCTGGACGGCATGTGGGCGAACCACCAGACCGATCTCGGGATCGCCGTTCCGGAGAACCGGGCCGACTACAACCGGTTCGACGACCCGGTGCACATTCCGAGCGGCTGGACGGGCACGATGCCGAACGGTGACGCGATCAACTCGTCGTCGACGTTCGACTCGATCCGGTCCTTCTACGAGGACGACCCGGCCTGGTCGAAGATCGAGAGTTATCTCGCCGGCGGTGCGGTGCCGTCGTTCACGTATCACCGGTTCTGGGCTCAGGCGGACATCGCCTTGGCCATGGGTTCGTACGCGGAGCTTCTCGAATAGCCCCCGCCGGGCGCTCCGTGGGGCCGTGGTCGACTGCGGGTCCGTTGTGGCTGGTCGCGCCCGCGCGGCGTAGCCGCATATCGACGCAGCCCCGCGCCCCCAAGACACAGGAGCGTCCGAAGCTCCGCGTTCGTGGTCTCGTCACCTGACGACGAGGCCGACCGGCCGGGCGGTCCCCACCCGCACTGGGGGCCGCCCGGCCCTCGCACATCCCCCCTCACGGAAGGACCCCCCGCCGTGCGAAGAACCCGTATCCTCACGGCCGTGCTGGCGCTGGCGGCCGGACTGCTGTCGGGCGCCCCCACCGCCCTGGCCGCAGATCCCCCGGCGACGAAGCTCGCCGCGGACACGTACACCTGGAAGAACGCCCGGATCGACGGGGGCGGGTTCGTCCCCGGCATCGTCTTCAACCGCTCCGAGAAGAACCTGGCCTACGCCCGCACGGACATCGGCGGGGCGTACCGCTGGCAGGAGTCCTCCAGGACCTGGACGCCGCTGCTGGACTCGGTCGGGTGGGAGGACTGGGGGCACACGGGCGTCGTCAGCATCGCGTCCGACTCCGTCGATCCGAACCGGGTGTACGCGGCGGTCGGGACGTACACGAACAGCTGGGACCCGAAGAACGGTGCGGTGATGCGCTCCTCCGACCGGGGCGCGAGCTGGCGGAAGACCGACCTGCCGTTCAAGCTGGGCGGCAACATGCCGGGGCGGGGCATGGGCGAGCGGCTGGCGATCGACCCGAACCGGAACAGCGTGCTGTACCTGGGCGCGCCCAGCGGCAAGGGGCTGTGGCGGTCCACTGACTCGGGCGTGACCTGGTCGCAGGTGGCGAACTTCCCGAACGTCGGCAACTACGCCCAGGACCCGAGCGACACCTCCGGCTACGCGTCCGACAACCAGGGCATCGTCTGGGTCACCTTCGACGAGTCCACGGGCACCGCCGGGAACGCCACGAAGACGATCTACGTCGGGGTCGCCGACAAGGACAACGCGGTGTACCGGTCGACGGACGCGGGCGCGACCTGGCAGCGGCTGCCCGGACAGCCCACGGAGTACCTCGCCCACAAGGGCGTCCTGGACGCGAAGAACGGCTACCTCTATCTCCCGTACAGCGACAAGGGCGGCCCGTACGACGGCGGCAAGGGCCAGCTGTGGCGGTACGCGACCGGGACCGGGGCGTGGACGAACATCAGCCCGGTGGCGCAGGCCGACACCTTCTACGGTTTCAGCGGGCTGACGGTGGACCGGCAGAAGCCGGGCACGGTCATGGCGACCGCGTACAGCGCCTGGTGGCCCGACACGCAGATCTTCCGCTCCACGGACAGCGGCGCGACCTGGACCAGGGCGTGGGACTACACGTCGTATCCGAACCGCGAGAACCGCTACACGATGGACGTCTCGTCCTCGCCGTGGCTGACCTGGGGCGCGAACCCGCAACCGCCCGAGCAGACGCCGAAGCTGGGCTGGATGACCGAGGCCCTGGAGATCGACCCGTTCAACTCGAACCGGATGATGTACGGCACGGGTGCGACGATCTACGGCACGGAGAACCTCACGAACTGGGACAGCGGAAGCAAGTTCGCCATCGAACCGATGGTGCAGGGCCTGGAGGAGACGGCGGTCAACGACCTCGCCTCTCCCCCGTCCGGCGCCCCGCTGCTGAGCGCGCTCGGCGACATCGGCGGCTTCCGCCACACGGACCTGACGAAGGTGCCGTCGATGATGTTCACCCAGCCGAACTTCACGACGACCACGAGCCTGGACTTCGCCGAGTCGAAGCCCGACACGGTGGTACGGGTGGGCAGCCTGGACTCGGGGCCGCACATCGCGTTCTCGACGGACAACGGCGCCAACTGGTTCGCCGGGACCGACCCTTCGGGCGTGAGCGGCGGCGGCACGGTCGCGGCGGCGGCCGACGGCAGCCGGTTCGTGTGGAGCCCCGAGGGTGCCGGCGTACATCACACGACGGGCTTCGGCACGTCGTGGCAGGCCTCCGGAGGGATCCCCGCCGGGGCGATCGTCGAGGCGGACCGCGTCGATGCGAAGACCTTCTACGGCTTCAAGTCCGGGAAGTTCTACGTCAGTACGGACAGCGGGGCGACCTTCACGGCATCACCGGCCACGGGGCTGCCGAGCGGTGACAGCGTCCGCTTCAAGGCTCTGCCGGGCGGGAAGGGCGACGTCTGGCTGGCCGGTGGCGGGACGGACGGCGCCTACGGCCTGTGGCACTCCAAGGACGGCGGGGCGAGCTTCACCAAGCTGCCGAACGTCGAGCAGGCCGACACCGTCGGCTTCGGCAAGGCGGCACCCGGCGCCTCCTACCAGACCCTCTACACCAGCGCGAAGATCGGCGGCGTGCGCGGCATCTTCCGCTCCACCGACAAGGGCGCGAGCTGGACGCGCATCAACGACGACGCCCACCAGTGGGGCTGGACGGGCGCGGCGATCACCGGCGACCCGCGCGTGTACGGCCGTGTCTACGTCTCCACGAACGGCCGGGGCGTCCTCTACGGCGACAGCTCCGGCGGCGGCACGACCGACCCGGGGCCGGGCCCGGACCCGACGGGCGCCTGCAAGGTGACGTACAAGGTCACCAGCCAGTGGGCGGGCGGCTTCCAGGCGGACGTCCAGCTCGCCAACACCGGTACGAGCACCTGGAACGGCTGGTCCCTGAGCTGGGCCTTCCCGGACGGTCAGAAGCTCACCCAGGCCTGGAACGCCGAGGCGTCACAGTCGGGTTCGGCGGTCAGGGCGAAGAACGTCGGCTGGAACGCGAACGTGGCGGCGGGATCGTCGGTGAGCTTCGGCTTCACGGCGAACTGGTCGGGCACGAACACGAAACCGGCCGCGTTCAAACTGGGCGGGCAGACCTGCACGACTGCCTGACCGGGCGATCCGAGGGCGTGTGCCGGAAACGGTATGCGCCCTCTCCGCATGTCAGGACCGATCACGAACTGATCACCTTGCCCGCACACTACTCACACTTTCTTCACACTTCCCGTTACGCTCACCTCCCACGAAACACCCCAGGGGGGTCCATGTCGTACACCCAGCCTCCGCCGCCGCCCGGCTTCCCGCCGCACCCCTCTCCGCCGGCTCCCCGGCCGTCCTGGGCCCGCAAGCGCGTCCTGATCCCCGCGGTCGCCGTCATCCTCCTCGTCGGCGCGGGCATCGGCTCCGCCGGGAACGGCGGTGACGGCGAGAAGACCGCCGCCGCGCCCCGCCCGACCGTCACCGTCACCGAGAAGGCCCGGGCCGCCGACGAGGCGGAACCGGCGCCCACGGTGACCGTCACCAAGACCGCTACCGCCAAGGCCAAGGCCAAGGCCAAGCCCAAGGCGGACACCGCGGAGGACGCCGAGGCCGCCGACACCGGTGCCGAGGGCAAGGCGGTGTTCAAGGTGTGGGGCTCCGCCCCCTCCGGCGTCGACATCACCTACGGCAACGACGGCACCAACCTCCAGGGCAAGGGCCTGCCCATGAAGAAGACCCTGACCGTCAAGGACGACGCCCTCTACTACCAGGTGACCGCGCAGCTCCTGGGCGGCGGCGACATCCAGTGCTCGATCACCATCGACGGCAAGACCAAGTCAGGCCGGGCGCAGGGGGATTACAACATCTGCTCCGCCCAGCTCAACAGCGACTTCAGCGGCGGCTTCAGCTAGGCAGGGGGCTGCCGTACCGTTCCACCAGCTCGGCCGCCGTCCGGGCGATCCGCTCACGCAGTTCCAGGGGTTCGAGCACCTCGATGCCGCTGCCCAGGCGCAGGAAATCGGCGTGGGCGCGGTCGACGGACTCGATGGCGACGGTGACACGGGTCCAGCCGTCCTCCTCCACATGTGCGTCGGTCCGCGCCGGGCCGGGGAGGGGCACACCCGGCGCCAGCCGGACCACGGCCCGGGCCGCTCGGAGCCGGTGGTGGAAGTCGCGCTGGTACGCCGTCCAGTGGACGGCCAGGTCGAAGTCGCCGGGTGGGCTGAACTCCTCGCCGGTGGCGTCCAGTCGCAGGATCTGGTCGACCCGGTAGGTGCGGGGGCCCGGGCCCGCGACGACGTACCAGCGGCCCGCCTTGAGGACGAGCCCGTACGGCTCCAGGCGGCGCTCCACGTCGGTGGGCTCACGCCAGCGGCGGTACAGGATGTTCACGGCACGGCGGTTCCAGACCGCGTCGGCCACGGCCGGGAGGTACGGCGTCTCGTCGGCGTCGGCGTACCAGCCGGGTGCGTCGAGGTGGAAGCGGCTGCTGATCCGGTCGGCGTGCGGGCGCAGTTCGGGCGGCAGCGCGGCCCGGACCTTGAGCTGGGCGGCGGCCAGGACGGAACCCAAACCCAGCTCTGCGGCGGCACCGGGGGCACCGGCGAGGAAGAGCGCCTCGGCCTCGTCGGTGTTCAGCCCCGTGAGGCGGGTGCGGTAGCCGTCCAGCAGGCGGTAGCCGCCGGAGTGGCCCGCGTCGGCGTACAGCGGGACACCGGCCGCGCTCAGCGCCTCGACGTCCCGGTAGACCGTGCGCACCGACACCTCCAGCTCCTCTGCGAGCTGGGCGGCGGTCATCCGGCCACGGGTCTGGAGCAGCAGGAGGATCGAGACGAGCCGACTGGACTTCACTGACACAGGATGTCAGTGAAGCGGCCCTAGCGTCCCCCTTCATGGGCTTCACCGAGAAACTGCTGACCGTGCCCCCACCCGTCGAGGTGGCCGGACGCCACATCAAGCGCTACCACGTCACCTCCGACCCGGCGGGGATCGAACCCGAGGTGGAGAAGGCGGCGTACGCGGTCCTGCCGGAGCTGCTGCCGGAGCCGGACGGTACTCCCCCGGCGACCTTCGTCGTCCTGCACCGGGGCGGTGACGACGGCGCCTATCTGAACGCGTACAGCTGGGTGTGGGACAACGTCCTGCACTTCAAGGGGGCGGCGGCGGGTCAGCCCGTGCTGGGCTGCCCGGACCGCGATCCGGCCCACTTCATCACTCCCGGGCTACCGTGGATCGGCTGCGTCTGGGAGCTGCCGCCGATCCTGCACGAGCGGGACGCCTGGGTGCGGCACCTGCTCGCACCCGAAGTCCCGGACCTCAAGGCCTACTTGGCCGACTCCCTTCCCGAAGGAACCACAGGAGACCGCGCATGAGCAGCCCGCACGACTTCGACTTCTTCCACGGTGACTGGGAGGTCCGCCATCGGCGCCGCACCGCTTTCCTCGCCCCGGACAGCGATTGGGAGGAGTTCCCGGGGACCAGCCGCTGCCGGCCGCTGTTCGACGGGGCCGCGAACATCGACGAGGTCGACATGCCGCTGCTGTCCGCGAAGGGCGCGACCCTGCGGCTCTTCGACCCGGTCACCGAGCGTTGGTCGCTGAACTGGGCCTCCAGCGTCAGCGGAACCCTGTTCCCACCGGTCTTCGGCCGCTTCGAGGGCGGACGCGGCGAGTTCCACGGCGACGACACCTATGACGGCGAGGACGTGCGGGTCCGGTTCGTCTGGTCGGGCGTCTCCGCCGCGTCGGCCCGCTGGGAGCAGGCGTTCTCAGTGGACGGCGGGGACACCTGGCTGACCAACTGGATCATGGAGTTCACCCGGCCTTCCGGAACGAGCGCAGGCTGAACACCGGGTCGGGGCGGGGCCGGTCCTGGTCGGGGAGGTGCGCGAGGCGGGTGGCGAATCCGTCGGCGAGCGGGTCGCCCGGCGGCAGGGTGACGAACCAGCCCCGGCGCAGGTCGGCGATGGTACGGCGAGGGCTGCGGCCCTGGCCGTGACCGGTGAAACGGGCCTGCCCCGCCGGGACCAGGCCGTGGGCGACGGCGCAGGACTCGACGTCCGCCGCCGCGTCCCGGACCGGGCTGAGCGGCCGGGAGGACAGGACGACATCGATGTCACTGCCCACGTTGTGGGAGGCGGCCTTGTCTACCGTGGTCACGTAGACCCCGCCGGGCCGCAGCACCCGGGCGCATTCGCCGACGATGGCCCGCACCTCGGCGGGCCCGGACGTCAGGTGCAGGAGCCACACGCTGCACACGGCGTCGAACTGCCCGTCCCGGAAGGGCAGCCGACGGCTGTCGGCCCGTACGACGGCACCGGGGAGGCGGGTGGAGGCCTGCCGGGCCATCGCGGCGGCGAGGTCGACGCCGGTCACCCGCATGCGGCCGCGGGCGGCGGCGAGCCGGCGGGTCACGATGCCGGTGCCGCAGGCGACGTCGAGCAGGCTGCGCGTGTCCGGCGGCACGAGGCTCAGCACGGCCTGTGCGGCGGCGGCCGCCCGGGGCTCGCCGCCGCGCGAGGCGTCGTAGCGCTCCGCTTCCTTGTCGTAGTCGAGCACCCGGTCAGTGTGCCCCGTGCCCGGGGGCGAGGTCCTCCACCCTGCGGGCGAGCTCGAAGTCCTTCTCGGTGACGGCGCCGCCCGCGCTGTGCGTGTGTACGGCCAGGGAGACGGTGTTGTAGCCGAGCGTGAGGTCGGAGTGGTGGTTCAGTTCCTCCTGGACCTGGGCGATGTGCACGACCATCGCCGTCGCCGCGAAGTGCGAGCCGAGCCGGTAGGAGCGGATGAGGCGGTCCTTGTCGAGCGACCAGCCCGGCAGCTCGGCCAGCCGGTCCTCGACCTCCTTCTGGGACAGCGGTTCGACGGGCATGGGCTGCGCTCCTTCCCGGACTGCGGTGTCCTCGGTGTCCTCTCAGCCTGCCACAGCGGGGCGGCCGGGGCCCTGGTCACAAGGGTGCGGCTGTCCGGAGCGACCGGTTCTCGACTACGGTCCCGGCATGACCACTCACCCGTCCTCCGCCGAGCGGGGCGTGGGCCCGCTGCTGCGGGCCTGGCGGGAGCAGCGGCGGGTCAGCCAGCTGGAGCTGGCCCTGCGCGCGGACTCCTCGGCCCGGCACATCAGCTTCGTCGAGACGGGCCGCTCCAGGCCCAGCGAGGAGATGGTGCTGCGGCTGGCCGAGCATCTCGACGTGCCCGTGCGGGAGCGCAACGCGCTGCTGCTGGCGGCCGGTTACGCCCCGCGCTACCCGGAGACCCCGCTGGACGACCCGGCGCTGGGCGCGCTGCGGGCGGGCATCGAGCGGCTGATCAGCGGCTATGAGCCGTATCCGGCGCTGGTGGTGGACGCGCTGTACAACGTCGTGGCCGCCAACCGAGGGGTCATGACGCTGGTCGACGGTGTCTGCGAGTCGCTGCTCGAACCACCGCTGAACGCGATGCGGCTGGCCCTGCACCCGCGGGGTCTCGCGCCCCGCATCCGCAATCTGCGCGCCTGGCGGGGGCATCTGCTGGAGCAGATGGAGCGGCAGATCGCGCTGCACCGCTCGGAGCCGCTGCGGGCGCTGTACGAGGAGGTGGCGGCGTATCCGGCGCCCGGGGCGGATCCGGTGGACGAGCCGTCGGAGCCGGTTCCGTACTTCGCGCTGCCGCTGCGGATCGAGCACGGGGGACGGACGCTGTCGTTCATCTCCTCGATCGCCACGTTCAACACGCCGATGGACGTGACGGTCGCCGAGCTGGCCATAGAGACGCTGCTCCCGGCCGACCCGGCGACGGTCAAGTACCTCCAGGCACACCTGCCCTGACGGTCGTGGTGCGGCGGCCGGTACCGGTTCCCGGGCCGGAGTGCGCCGGCCCGGGAACCGGTACCTTCACGATCCCTTTCGGGTTGCATCCGGTCGATTACCCGCGGGGTAATGCCCGCGCCGCTCCTCCGCTTCCGGCGATCTTCTCGCTCCCGGCCCTGTCATGCCGACGACCGACCGTGACAGACTGATCGCAGGCTTGGGCACGTTGGGGAGGCGTGGCGTGAGTGAACGGCGGGCCGCACCCACCGTGGGCCAGGTGGTCCTGGGCAAGCGGTTGCAGGAGCTGCGTGAGGCCGCGGGCCTCGGTCGTGACGAGGCCGCGAAGGTGCTGCGGGTCGCCCCGGCGACGGTCCGGCGGATGGAGACCGCCGATGTCGCGCTGAAGATCCCGTACGTACAGATCCTGCTGACGGCGTACGGGGCGGCCGAGGACGAGATCGCCGCCTTCGTCGACCTCGCGGAGGAGGCGAACCGGCCGGGCTGGTGGCAGCGGTTCCACGACGTGCTGCCGGAGTGGTTCAGCATGTACGTGAGCCTGGAGGGCGCGGCCCGGATCATCCGGTCGTACGAGCCGCACTTCGTGCCGGGGCTGCTGCAGACCGAGGGGTACGCGCGGGCCGTGCTGCAGACCGGCACCATCGCGAACGCCGGGCCGGACGCCGTGGACCGCCATGTGTCGCTGCGCATGGAGCGGCAGCGGCTCCTGGACCGCCCGAACCCGCCGCACCTGTGGGTCATCATGGACGAGACGGTGCTGCGCCGCCCGGTGAGCGCGGACGGCCGGGTGATGCGCGACCAGCTGGACAAGCTGCTGGAGTACGCCGGGCGCGACCGGGTCACCCTCCAGATCGCCGAGTTCGCGGACGGCCCCCATCCGGGTACGTACGCGCCGTTCTCGCTGTTCCGCTTCGCCGAGCCCGAGCTGCCCGACATGGTCTTCACCGAGTACCTGACCGGCGCGCTGTACCTGGACTCCCGCAAGGAGGTCTCCGCGCATCTGGAGGTGCTGGACCACATGACGGCCCGGGCGGGCTCCGCACAGCGCACGGAGGAACTGCTGCGGGAGTACCGCGAGCGTTACTGAGCCGCTCGCCTCCCGCCCGACGTCATGGGACCGGTTCTGACCCGTACGGGCGCCGTCGGCGGGTGTGCTTCCCGGCACGCCCCTAGCGTCGGGATGACGGGGCGGGCAGGCAAGCGCTCGCGGAGGAGGTCCGATGCCCGGATTCGAGGTGCTGTACCAGGCGGCCGCGCTGTGCCTGATGTACCCCGACGACGACTTCCGCACCCGGCTGCCGCTGTTGCGCGAAGCCGCCCCGCAGCTGCGGGAGTTCGCCGACCACGCGGCCATCACCCCGCCGGGGGAACTGGCCGCGCACTACGTCGAGGTGTTCGAGGCCGGGCAGGACCACAGCCTGTATCTGAGCGCCTGGCGCGAGGCCGCCCCGGCGCCGTCGGAGGAGATGTACCGCGCGCACGGCCTGGAAACCACCGGCGAGGAGCCGCCGGACTTCCTGCCGGCGGTCCTCGAACTGGCGGCCCGTACGGGCAGCGACGGACTGCTGACGGAGCACCGCGACGGCCTCGACCGGCTCAGATCCAGGCTCACCGACTTCGGTACCCCGTACGCGACCGTCCTGGACGCGGTGTGCGCGACGCTGCCGCCCGCGCACACCGCGCTCTAGGAGGCCGCCGACCAGGTCGGCACAGGCACGGCTACGTGCCCGTGCCCAGCCGCCAGACGTCGTCGTCGGCAAAGGCACCCGCGAACGCCTGCACCTCGTCCACGTCACCGTGCAGGTACTCGCCCCACGCGTCACCGGTCCGGCCCCGGCCGATCTGAAGCGGGCCGGAGCCTCGCCACCCGTTCGGGAGATCCGCGGTCGCGTCCGTTCCTGCCCTGCCGTCGAGGTAGAGCTTGATCTTGTCGGTGGCGTCGTCGTAGACGACGGCGAGCCGGTGGCCGACGCCCTCGCCGCCGTCCGCCATCTCCGACTGGGCCACCACCGTTTCGGGAGCACCCCGCTCGTCCTTGTGCGGCATCACCAGCTGCCAGGCGTGCTGTGCGGGCTGGTAGCGCAGCTTGAAGACGTCGGTGTGCTCACCGGGCAGCGACAGCACCGTCATGGGGCCCTCGGGCTCCGTGTCCGCCAGGCGTGCGACCACGCCGATGGTGAAACTGTCCGAGGTGTCCACGACAGGCCCCTCGGCCACCGCGTGGCCGGACCTGCCGTCCAGGGACAGATGCCCGTCGCCGACGAGCGCGTAGGGCACCGCGGGGCAGTCCGGGTCGAGCTCCGGGAGGCACGAGCCGTCCGGGCCGCGGTGGATCGTCGCACCGGGCGCCAGCTTCAGGGGTGCGCCGCCGTTCAGCTCGGGGCTCGCGCCGTCCTGGGCCGTCTCCAGAGACCAGCGCCCACGCGACGACGGCTCGCGGTGCGCCAGTTCGGCAGCCTCGTCCGGCACGACCACCCGGTCGTGGACCCTGACGCCGCCCAGCTCGCCGTGCCAGCGGTCGTGGTAGCCGTTTCCGTCGCGGACCCGGCCGATCTGGAAGGCGCCGGCGGAGGCGGCGGGCGTGGCCTCGGCCCGGTTGCCGACCTCGTCGCCATTGACGTACAGCTGCGCCTTGCCCGTCTCGGCGTCGTACACGCCCAGCAGGTGGGCCCATTCGCCGGTCTCCGGAGCACCGCCCGACACGGTTGCGCCGCCGACGGTGAACGACCAGTCCGGGGACTGGCCCCGGGCGTTGAGACCGAGGGCGAACGCGGCGAACTCCCCGGCGTCCTGGCCGGCGACGGTCATGTTCCGGCCGGTCTCGGCCGGGCGTGCCCAGGCACTGACCGCGAAACTCTTGCGGGGGTCGCCGACGGCCGGGACGTCCGGGGTGAGGTAGCCGTGGCTGCTGCCGTCCAGGGCCGCCGTGGCGGTGAGCTTCGTACCCGCGGGCGCCGGGGCGCCGAAGGTGACGCCGGGGCCGGCGGCCGCGTCGGTGCCCGCCTCGGCGTCGGCGGACGTGGCTCCCTTCGCGTCGGCCAGGGGCCAGTGGGCCACGGGCGCGCGGCCGGACTTCACCAGGAAGTCGTACGACGACTGGCCGCTGCTGCGTCCGGCCCGGTCGGTGGCCCGGACGGTCAGGCTCTCGGGGCCCGAGTCGAGGGGCAGGAAGGGGATGGTGGCAGGCCCGCCCGGCCGCTCGGGGCGGACGGTTCCGTAGGGGCCGCCGATGAAGCCGTACGTGTACGACACGACGTCGTCGGAAGGCGAGTCCATCGTGAAGTGGCCGTAGACGCCCACTCCGTCCACCCAGAACACGTTCTCCGGGTATTCGGGCGAGGAGATCGTCGCCTTCTCCGGATTCTCGTCGTCGTAGACGAACTCGCAGACGGAGCCGTCACCCTCGGAGCTCCAGGGGGAGGTCGCCTTGCCGTCGTTCGCACGGACCCGCCAGGAGATGACGGTGTTGGGCGGGACGGAGCCCTCCGGCATGTGCCACCGCTGCGGACTGCCCGAGAGCGTCGCGAACCTCGTGTGCGTGATGCGCTGTTCCACCCCGTCGGCGTCCGTCCACCACGCCTCGAACTCGCCTTTGACCAGGTTGGCCTCGGCAGGGTGGTTGTCCTCCTCCGGGTCGTACAGGACCGCGCTCAGGACGGGCGGCCCGGAGACGTACACCCTCTGGTCCCCCGCCGCGCACTCCTTGTACCCCGTCTCCAGGTCCTGGACGAGCGGCTGCTTCGGCGGCAGGTTGTCCGCGGCCTGAGCCACGCCGGTGCCGGTCGTCATCACGGCCGCCACCGCACACCCCACCGCCAGCAGTCTGTGCCCGCCGGATCTCTTCAGTGCGTCCAACTGTCCCTCCCCTGTGAACTTCCCTCGGCCCGCCGGTCACACGAGCCGCTGGAGGCTAACAGGGGGCACTGACATCTCAGAAAGGGTTTTCGGAGTGCTAAGGGTTGCGGCCGTTCCGGAGGGACGGCGGATCGAAGCGTGATGTGGCGACGAGTAATTCCTGGACGGATTCGACCAGGTGGCTACTGCTGGATTGCGGCAGCTGCAGGCAGACACCGCCGACGGATGGAGTGCGGAAAGGGGCTTTCTCCGGTGACCGGGACAGGTGAGGGAACCGGGTCGCGCATCCGGGTTCAGAAGCTCACGTGGGCCCTGCCGTGAGGGGACGCACCTCGGCTCGCGACCGAGTGGGACGCCCGGGTGCTGGGCACCGACGAGTTCGGCAGCGTCCCAGCCACTGCCGGCCCGCGGCGACCACGGGCTCCGCGACATCGGCCAGGCGGCCCGCAACGAGGCCACCTCGGCACGGGCCGGTGATCGCCTCCGCGGGGAGCGGGCACTCTGTGATGGCCTGCTCGAACTCCTCCTCGTCCACGAGCAGGACGGTGCCGTCCGCAAGCCTGGCCAGGTCGAATTCGAGATCGACATAGCTTCCGGCCAGCCGCGTCGCGGACAGGAGGCGTGCAGATGTCGACGCCGATCCAGTGCCCGTTTGACCCGCCGGCCGCACCCGCTGACGCGTCCGCCCCGGCCCGTACTCGCGGACGATCACCGCACGGTCCTTCGGGAGGTCACGCTCCGGGTGGCCTCAGCGGGTGGTGTCGGGAGTGCTCCACCGGACCAGGACAGGTTCCAGTCCCCGTCCTGGTCGTCGAGCGCCACCGGCTTGGACGGATTGACGACCTGAACTGCGTGGGGCACACAAGCGGCACCACTCGGCAGGCCGACAACGGCGCCGTCCCTTACCGACCTTGTCCGAATGGGGTATGGTCCGCTGATCATGGCATCACCGACCTCTTCGCCCCCTGAACTGACTACGGTTTGGCCGCGATGTGGCCGGTCGACGGATGGATCGGCCACGTGCCGAGGCCGCGAGGTAGCGGGCTCCGGCGCCTGCCTCGCACACATGGACGAGAACAACCGCGTCGCCTACTTCGCCCAACTCGGCCCTGGAAGCTCAGTAGATCACCGCGGCACCGAGTTCACCGCAGAGCTGCTACAACGCTTGCTGGCCGCGGTGAGGGAACCGGACGGTGGCACACTGCGGTTAACGTCGGCCAGGTTCACCGAAGCGGTGTTCACAGGGCCGGTGGACTTCACCAACGCCACCTTCCGCGGAGCTTGGTTTGACGAGACGCATTTCCATTGCGAAACCCGCTTCAATGGGGCCCATTTCGGTGATGACGCGCATTTCGCACAGGCCCGATGGGAAGGCAAGGAAGGTAAGGCCGCCGACTTTCGAAGCACCCGGTTCGGCGCAGACGCAGATTTCCACAAGGCCGACTTCGAAGCCGGCGCCTGGTTCGATGATGCCGAGTTCCAGTCTGGTGCGCGCTTCACGCGGACCTCGTTCGGCGGCAGCACGCGCTTCAAGAACGCCCGTTTCGGCGACAACGCGGACTTCAAAAAGGTGAAGTTCGTCGCCACGGCCGACTTCGGCAAGACCGCGTTCGGCTGCGGAGCGCGTTTCACCCGTGCCTCTTTCGCCGCCCATACACGGTTCGTGGGGACGGAGTTCGAGGAACATGCGCATTTCGATAAGGCGTCCTTTGAACGGACGGAGTCGTTCGGTCCCGTCGTGTGCGGCGGCTCACTCAATCTCAAAAGCGCCGTGTTCGCCTCCCCGGTGATCGTCTCCGCAGCTGCGCAGACCTTTCAGTGCCGGGGAACCCGCTGGGAAGCAAGAGCGGTCCTGCAGCTGCGCTACGCCACCGTCGACCTGACCAACTCGGTCTTCGAATACCCGTTGAGCGTTTCCGGCCACGATGCTGCATTCAGCGGCGCAGACGAATCGAAACTTGCCGGATGTGACCCCCGTGTAGCGGTTTCCTCGCTCAGCGGGACCGATGCGGCCCACCTGACCCTCAGCAATGTCGATCTGCGACACTGCGGGTTCATCGGCACTGTCCACTTGGACCAGCTACGGCTGGAGGGCAACTGCCACTTGGCCCTTCCTCCTGCCAAGCTGCAGCGCAAGGGCTGGCGTCCGACCGTCTGGACGTCTCGCTACACCCTCGCCGAAGAGCACCACTGGCGGACCGCGCAGGGAGCGACGGGCTGGCAGGCGGCCCCTGCGGGGAGACAAGCACCGAGCCCGGCCACTCTGGCCCCCGTCTACCGCCAGCTGCGCAAGTCCTTCGAGGACAACAAGAACGAACCGGACGCCGCCGACTTCTACTACGGCGAGATGGAGATGCGCCGGCACGATCGAGGCCGCTCGTGGGCAGAGCGTGCTCTGCTGCACGTGTACTGGGCCGTGTCCGGATATGGGCTGCGCGCGCTGCGGGCAGGGACATGCCTCGTAGCCGCGATGGCGATCACCACCTTGCTGCTGGTGCTGTGGGGCGTGCCCCAAGACTCCTCCAAGGCGCAGACCACCGGCGCGGTCAGCGGCGGGAGGTTCACTGCCACCACGGATACTCCCGATCCCGTCAATCCGGGCGGCTCGTTGCTTGAGCGATGGAACGGGGAACGGTTCGACAAAGCGGTGCAGGTGACCGTCAACTCGGTGGCCTTCCGCTCCTCGGGGGAGAGACTGACGACACGGGGGACGTACATCGAGATCGTCTCCCGCATCGTCGAGCCCGTCCTGCTGGCCCTGACTCTTCTGGCATTCCGCAACCGTGTGAAGAGGTGACGGCCCCGCTACGACCGGGCCCTATGCCGTGGGCACGAGGACGCCGGCTCCTCGAGACACGGTTGCCAGGGCCCCCCTCCGCGCGGCGTGCGCGCCGCGACAACTCTTCGCCGGCAGCCGCTGCGGACTCGCCAGCCTCGCCCTCCGCGCCCGCCGCTTCCTGAGCGGTTGTCGGCCAGCCGGTCCAGCAGCCCCAGAGCCAAGCGGGTTCTGGACGCACACCCGACCACGTCGGGCGCCTGAACCCGCCGACGCCGCTGCCGGTCCGGCGCCCACTCCTGGGCAGGAACAGCGAGCAGAACCCTGTGTCGGTGGCCGCACGCACGCTGACTTCCGCACCTCCCCCGGAGTCATACGAGGAAGATCCCCCCCAGATGAGCTCACCGGAGCAACGAAGCACTACTAGGCGGCGCCCCCCTTCGTGTCCCGGTCGTTCTTCTCCTCGTCCACGATCTCCGCGTCGACCACGCCCTCCTCGTCCTGCGCGGTGCCGGGAGAATCCTCGGTGGGGGTCTGCTGGGCCTGGGCGTACATCGCCTGGCCCATCTTCTGGCTGACGGAGGCGAGTTTCTCGACGGCGGCGCGCAGGGCGGCGGTGTCCGCCTGCTGTTCCAGGCGCTCCTTCACCTCGGCGAGGGCCGACTCGACCTCGGACTTCGTGTCGGCCGGGACCCGGTCGCCGTTCTCGCGGAGGAAGTTCTCGGTCTGGTAGACGAGTTGCTCGGCCTGGTTGCGGGTCTCGGCGGCCTCGCGGCGCTCCCGGTCCTCCTCGGCGTACTGCTCGGCCTCGCGCATCATGCGGTCGATGTCGTCCTTGGGCAGGGCCGAGCCGCCGGTGACGGTCATCTTCTGTTCGCGGCCGGTCGCCATGTCCTTGGCGGAGACGTGCATGATGCCGTTGGCGTCGATGTCGAATGCCACCTCGATCTGCGGTACCCCGCGCGGCGCCGGCGGCAGGCCCGTCAGGTCGAAGACGCCGAGCTTCTTGTTGTACGCCGCGATCTCCCGTTCGCCCTGGTAGACCTGGATGCCGACCGAGGGCTGGTTGTCGGCGGCGGTGGTGAAGATCTCCGAGCGCCGGGTGGGGATCGTCGTGTTGCGTTCGATGAGCTTCGTCATGATGCCGCCCTTGGTCTCGATGCCCAGGGACAGCGGGGTGACGTCGAGCAGCAGCACGTCCTTGACGTCGCCGCGGATGACGCCCGCCTGGAGCGCCGCCCCCACGGCCACGACCTCGTCGGGGTTGACGCCCTTGTGCGGGTCCTTCCCGGTCAGTTCCTTGACCAGGTCGGTCACCGCGGGCATCCGGGTCGAGCCGCCGACGAGGATCACGTGGTCGATCGCCGAGAGCTTCACGCCGGCGTCCTTGACCGCCTGGTGGAACGGGGCCTTGCAGCGGTCGAGCAGATCGGCGGTGAGCTCCTGGAACTGGGCCCGGGTCAGCTTCTCGTCGAGGTGCAGGGGCCCTTCGGCGGAGGCCGTGATGTAGGGCAGGTTGATGGTCGTCTCGGTCGAGCTGGACAGCTCGATCTTGGCCCGCTCGGCGCCCTCGCGCAGCCGCTGCACCGCCATCTTGTCGCCCGCGAGGTCGACGCCGGTCTGTCCCTTGAAGCGCTTGATCAGGTACTCGACGATCCGCTGGTCCCAGTCGTCGCCGCCGAGGTGCGTGTCGCCGTTGGTGGCCTTCACCTCGATGACGCCCTCGCCCATCTCCAGCAGCGACACGTCGAAGGTGCCGCCGCCGAGGTCGAAGACGAGGACCGTCTGGTCGTTCTCCTTGTCCAGGCCGTAGGCGAGGGCCGCGGCCGTAGGCTCGTTGATGATGCGCAGTACCTTCAGGCCCGCGATCTCACCGGCCTCCTTGGTGGCCTGCCGCTGGGTGTCGTCGAAGTAGGCGGGGACGGTGATCACGGCGTCGGTGACGTCCTCGCCGAGGTAGGACTCCGCGTCCCGCTTGAGCTTCTGCAGCACCCGCGCGGACAGCTCCTGTGCACGGTAGCGGGTGCCGTCCACGTCGCCGGTGTCGGGGAAGCGCCAGTGCGCGTCGCCCATGTGCCGCTTCACCGAGCGGGCGGTGCGCTCCACGTTCGTCACGGCCTGCCGTTTGGCCACCTCTCCGACCAGCACCTCGCCGTTCTTGGCGAACGCCACGACCGAGGGGGTGGTCCGGGCCCCCTCCGCGTTGGCGATGACGGTTGACTCGCCGGCTTCCAGCACGGCGACCACCGAGTTCGTGGTTCCGAGGTCGACTCCGACCGCTCGTCCCATCGCTGTCCCCTTCCGCCAGGGCGACGACTCTCCACACACTCCAGCACAAAACTTGAGTGCGCTGTTGTCAATGCCGCGATGGGGTGATCGGGCCACGCAGCGCCACGGCCCGCCGGGGCCGGTCGGTGACGAGCACGTCGACGCGCGGGTGAGCGAGGAAAGCCCGCATGAGGGTGTCGTCGTTGACGGTCCAGACCATGGTGAACAGGCCGTGCCGGGTCGCCTCGCGCAGCACGTTGGTCCTGGCCAGCCGCTGGTGCACGGCGACGCCGTGCGCCCCGCAGGCCCTGATGCGGCGGGCCGGGAACAGCTCACTCAGCCGGGTCGCGGGCAGCCGGGACAGGGCGAGTTCCCGACGGTCCCGCCCCAGGGACAGGGCGGTGCGCACGCCGGGGAAGCCCCGGGTGACGGCGGCGACGGAACGGTCCTCCAGCGTGGTCACGACGAGCCCGTCCGTGCCGAGCAGGGCGACCGCCCGGTCGATCACCTCCTGCTCGTAACCGACCTCCTTGAGGTCGAGGTGGGCCACGAGTTTCCCGGCGATCAGCGCCATGACCTCGTCCACCACGGGCACGGCGTATCCGGCCCGCTCGCACAGCTCGGCGTGTGTGAGCAGGGACAGCGGCGGCCCGGCGGGACCGACCCGGGGGGCGTGGTGGACGACGAGGACGCCGTCCCCGGTGCGGCGGATGTCGAACTCGACGTACTCCGCACCGGAGGCGATCGCGTCCTCGTACGCCTCCCAGGTGGCGGGGACGGCTCGCTCGGAGCCGCCCCGGTGGGCGGAGACGGCGGGGTGTGGCGTCATGGTCGTCGGTTCCCGGAGGGCGAGCGGGGAGGCGGTACGGGGACGAAGTCGTCGTCGGGCGTGGGCAGCAGCCGGCCGGAGCGGGTACGGACCCGTCTGAGCAGGACGTGGCCGATCACGACGAGGACGACGAAGGGAAGCAAGGCCAGTGCGGCACGTCCTGGCCGGTCATGAGGTGGGAGGCGAAGCGGCCGTAGTCGAAGCGGTCGACGAGGGCGCCTAGGGAGGTGTCGCGGGGGCGGAGCCGCCCGGAGAGGCCGAACAGCAGCAGGACGCGGGTCCGGTCCCGGGTGGCGGAGTCGAGCACCGTCGCGTTCGTGGACGTTCCCGGCAGCATCGCGTTCCTTCCGGCCCGGCGTTCGAGGCGTCCGGTTCCTGCCCCGGCCGGGGGTGGTGAACCGACGAC
>NZ_JBEOXI010000125.1:0-23908 GCF_040296465.1 Streptomyces sp. NPDC002130 | reverse complement strand
CCACTCGCCGTTCTTCAGCGCGGCGTTGGCCTGCGGGATGTGGCGGGCGGTGGCGACGACTCCGCCGCCGAAGCCGACGCCACCGCCGAAGCCGACGCCGGACCCGCCGCCACCGAAGCCCCCGCCCCCGGAACCGACCCCCACGGCCAGGCCCGAGCCGCCGCCGGCACCGCCCACGCCACGCCCGGCACCACCCCCGCCACGGCCGGCCCCGAGGCCCGTACCACCGGCGCCCCCTCCCCCCGCACCGGAGCCCGCTCCCCCGCCGCCGGCGCCGTCGGCCACTCCCGCGCCCGCCCCGTCCGCCACGCCCGTGCACTACCCGCGCTACCGCGCCTCGTCGCCCCGGCCACGGCCGGCGAAGGGCGCGATGTCACCGCTCACCTTCGTCCTGCTCGTCACGGTGCCCGCGGTGGTGGCCGTCGCCGCGCTGCGCGCGCGCTGATCCCTGAAGCCCTGGAGGTACCTCTTGCCGGAATGGCTTGTTCTCACCCTCGCGATGCTGGCCGCCTGTGCCGTCGTGGTCATCATCACCTTCGTACGGCACCGCGCGGCGCCCGAGGACGAGGACCCCAGTGAGACTCCGGACGTCATCGAGTACATGACGATGTGGATCGGAGTGGTCTACGCCATCGTCCTGGGCCTGGCGATCGCCGGCGTGTGGGAGGGGCGCAGCGCCGCACAGGACCACGTCCAGGCCGAGGCGACCGCGCTGCACGAGATCTCGGAGCGGGTGCGGGTCTATCCGGCGGAGGAACGCGACCGCATCCGGGACGACATCCGGACGTATGTGAGCCATGTCGTGACCACCGAGTGGGACACCATGGCCGACAAGGGCGAGGTCACCGGGCGCGGCACCGAGCTCTTCGAGCGGATCCGCCAGGACGTCACCGACTACGAGCCGGTGACGGACTTCGAGGCCCAGGCCTACCAGCCGCTCCTGGACCAGGTGACCGCGGCGAACCAGGCCCGCATCGCCCGGGCCGAGTCGACCGGGGAGACGATGCCGGGCGTGGTGTGGTTCGGGCTGGTCGCCGGGGCCGTCATCACCATCGGAATGATCTTCGCGTTGCAGATCCGCAGAACGACACGCGAACTGGTCCTCGCCGGGCTGTTCTCGGCGTTGATCGCCTTTCTGCTGTTCCTGATCTGGGACTTCGACTCGCCCTACAGCAGGGGTGTGACCGCCTCGGCGGACCCGTTCCTGAACCTCTTCCCGGGCGTCGGGGACTGACGGCGCCCCGCACCACGGGTCCCGGCCGGGGGCGCGCGACACACCGTCGCCGTCCCCCGGCCGCGTCAGCGGTGTTCCCCCGGGCGGCGCACACCCGTGCCCCATTCGCGCTACTGCGATCGCGCCACCGCGCGCGTCTTCTTAGCGTTTCGGGCATCGAGGTGCATGTGTGACGTGAGCGGAACAGGTCCGCGGCTGCTCCTCGGGGACCCGGAGGATTGATCATGCGCGCGATATGCCTCGCCTCGGCCGTACTGGTGGGTGCCGGCGCCCTCACCTCCTGCGTGCCCGCCGCAGACGCGGCGATGCAGACCGACTTCGGCTTCAGCGTCCTGCCCTCGACCGTCCGGGCGGGCGGTGAGGTGACCCTGCACGTCACGCGCAACCGGGCATGCCGGGGGGAGGCGACGGTCGACTCACCGGCCTTCGACCCGGTCACCATCCCTCGGGACGAGTCCTGGACGACGGTGGTCGTCGACTGGGACGCCAAGCGCGGCGCCGTCTACGAGGTCGAGTTCGAGTGTGACGGGTCGACCGGCATCGCGCGTCTGACGGTCGCGGGCGGCCGGCCGACGCACCACTCCGCCCATCACCCGACGCGCCACCCCGACAAGGGCGTGCACGCCGGTGAAGGCGGCACCCTCGCCGGCTTCGACCTCAAGGAGATCGGTCTGGGCGCCGCACTGATCGCCGGGTCGCTGGGCGTCGCCTACCACTTTTCGCGCCGCCGCACCGACGGGGACGCCGGCTGACACCTTCCCGCGGCAGGCCTTCGCCCCGGCTCCCCTGGTGACAGGGAGCCGGGGCGAAACGCGTTCACGTGCGAGGCGACGACTCGTCGAAGAGGCGAGGCGCCGCGTCAGATGCGGCGCTCGGCCCGGCGGCGCATCCAGAACACACCGCCGCCGACCACCGCCGCGGCCACGAGACCGCCGCCGATGGCCATGTCCGTCGGGGTCGCACCGGTGGTGCTGCCGCCGCCGATGCCGCCGCGGACACCGCCGATGACGGTGAAGGCATGCGGCTTGGTCATCCGCCTGCCGTTGCAGTCGACCGTGATGTCGTACGGCCCCGGGCGGGCGTTGCTGTTGATGGTGGCGGTGCCCCGCGCGGTCCCGTTGCCGGCGCCGCCCCGGTCGCCCTCGTTGCCCTTGCCGCCGCCGCCGACCGGCGAGAGCCGCGTCGGGGAGAACGCGTTCGAGGTCGCCGTGCCGCCGCCCCGGCAGCCGTCGACCATGATGGTCAGCTGGCCGCCCCGGGCGATCACACTGGGCAGGGCGGTGATGTTGCTCGGCGTGTCCCACGCGACGGCCGCGGGGGCGGAGAGGCCGAGGGCGGCGACCGCTGCGCCGGCGACCGCCAGGGCACGAGTGTTACGCATGTGAACCTCCGCGGAAGACGCCCCGGGACCCGTCCCCGGTCGATCGGCGAGAAAGCGCCTCCCAGAAAGACAGTCAGTTGCCGTGCCGCAAGCCGCATTTCGGGAATGGTCCGTACCGGTGAGAGCGGGCGGTACGGGAAAAGCGTCCATTCGGATATCGCCGCAGGTCACAGACCGTCAGAAATTTCCTCGCGGCGGCAACTCGGATGGCTCACCTGATATCCCCGCACCGCCCCTCGCGCCCCCGGCCACCCGTTCGCCGCGGCCCCGTCGCCGGTTTCCCGCACGCCACTTAGCGTGTCGCTATGCGCGATGGACACGGCGACGGCCGCGTCGAGAGGGGATGGCGAATGTCTGCGTCCGAGCTGGCCCAGGCCGAAGAGGAGGCGCGGCCGAGGAAGCGCGCCCCGTGGGGCGTGATAGCGCTGGTCCTGCTGACCGGCCTCGCTCTCATCCGGAACGGTTCGGGAGAGTTCAACGAGGGCCCGCCACAGCCGGCGAGTGCGGCCGCGGCGGACAGCCGGGTGCCCGGCGGCACCTTCGCGGGAAGTGTTCGGCCCTTGCCCTACGCCCTCCCCGACCGGGTCAGGATCCCGGCGATCCAGGTCGACGCGCCGATCATCCCCGTGGGCCTGGACGCGGACGGCTGGGTCGGCGCGCCGCCGCCGGAGGACCCCAACCTGGCCGGCTGGTTCACCGGTGCCGTCACCCCCGGCGAGAAGGGCACCGCGGTCGTGGTCGGTCATGTCGACAACCAGCAGGGTCCCGCCGTGTTCTACGGACTCGGGGCCCTGAGGAAGGGACATCGCGTCGAGGTCGCCCGGCAGGACGGAAAGACCGCCGAGTTCGAGATCTACGGCGTCGAGGTGTTCGAGAAGGACAACTTCCCCGGCGACCGTGTCTACGCTTCCAAGGGCGCGCCGGAACTGCGGGTCATCACCTGCGGCGGCGGTTTCTCCCAGCAGGAGGGCTATGCGGGGAATGTCGTCGCCTTCGCCCGCCTGGTCGCGGTGCGCTGAGCGCGTCCGGCGCGGCGGGCGAAAGCCCTGGGGCGTCCCTTACGCGTAGTTCCGCCGGGGCACGGTGACGTGGTAGCCGGAGTCCAGCAGTTCGGGCAGATAGCGCCGCAGGGCCCGCACACTCTGCGAGCGGTCGCCGCCGGCGTCGTGCGACAGCACCACGACGCCGGGTGCGGCGCCGCGTTCGACCCGGTTCGCGATGGACCGGACCCCGGGGGTGGCCCAGTCGAGGGTGTCGACCGTCCAGCCGAGGGGTTCCATGCCGAGTTCGGCGCCGATCCGGAAGGCGGTGCGGTTCCAGGCGCCGTAGGGCGCGCGGAACCACTCGGGGCGCTCCCCGTAGGCGTCCTCGATGACGTCGCTGGTGCGTTCCATCTCGGAGCGGATCTGCCGTCGGGTCAGGCGGGTGAGCAGGGGGTGGGACCAGGTGTGGTTCCCCACGACGTGGCCCTCGTCGGCCATCCGGGCCAGCAGGTTCCTGCCGCCGGCGACCATCTCGCCGCACACGAAGAACATCGCCCGCACGTCGTACTGGGCCAAGGTGTCCAGGATGTGCGGGGTGTAGCGGGGGTCGGGGCCGTCGTCGAAGGTGAGCACCATGGTGCGGCCACGGCCGGACACGCGCAGCGGCGCCTCGCGGTGAACCAGGGTCCGGCGGGGCGCGGCGTGCGGCGGGCCGAAGCCGGTCAGGGGCTGCAGCCGGTACGCGGAGGAATTGACGGGGCGGCGGGCCTGGGGGCCCGAGGCGGGGGTCGAGGTGCCGGGTCCGTCCCCGGTGACCGCCGTGACCACTCCGGCCGTGGCGGCCGCTGCCACCGCGCCGGCGCCCGCGATCAACGCGTGGCGCCTGGTGAACAGCCGGGTGGGCAACTGATCCTTCTTCATGACTCATGAGTCGCCCGGCGGAAGGCCGACGCACACGAGCAACACCGGTGCGGCGGCACACATTCACCCGTTCGGCCCACACGGGTGGGTCAGCGGCGGCGCACCAGCGGGAAGGGCAGGGTCTCGCGGATGGTGAGTCCGGTGAGGAACATGACCAGCCGGTCGACGCCGATGCCGAGGTCGCCCGTGGGGGGCATGGCGTATTCGAGGGCGTCGAGCTTGTGGTGCCGGTCGCGGACCTGGTCGGACAGGCCGGAGAGGGGGTCGGCGGGCTCGGTCCCGTCCCCTCCGGCGAGGCCGAGCGCCGCCAACGACGGCAGCCCCTCCGTGGTGGCGGGCCGCTGCCCGCCCTTCGGGTGCCCCTTTCCCTTGCCCCACAACGTGCGCATCGACGGTACGGAGACGAAGCCGACGGAGCACCGCCCCGGCGCCGATGCGGGCACCCTCCTCGAAGACGGAGCGGAACACGGCGAAGTTCAGCGACACCTTGCGCACCCCCAGCTTCCAGGCGGCGGCGCACAGTTCGGCGTCCATGAACTCCATGACGCCGTTGGGGGCGCCGCGGTCACGGCGCATCAGGTCCAGGGAGACGCCGTCGCTGCCCCAGGGCACGAAGGACTGGATGGCGAGCAGCCGGCCGTCCTGGTCCAGGGCCATGGAGAAGCCGCGTTCGGTCTCGGTGTCGCGCCAGGCGTCGGTACGCTCGACGAGCTGCCGCATCTCCTCCTCGGACAGGGTGGGGTGGCGGCGGACCCGGCAGGTGACGCCGGTGGTCGAAGTCGAGGACGTGCAGGATGGCCTCGTCGCCGAGCTGGAGCGCGCCGAGCCCGGCGCGGACGAAGGCCCGGGCGCCTCCTCCGAGGCACCCACCACGGCCGGGACCCAGGCGTGGCGGCGGGCCACGTCCTGCCAGGCGGCGATTGCGTGCGGCCAGGCCTCCCGGTCGCCCACCGGGTCACCGCCGGCCAGGCACACCCCGGCCTCCACGCGGTAGGTGACGGCGGCCTTGCCGCTGGGGGAGAAGACGCCGGCCTTGTCGCGGCGGTGGCGAAGCAGCCGAGGGAGTCCTGGTCGTCGTCGTGCAGGGCGGCTTCCAGGCGCTGGGAGCGGAACAGGGCGGCGGCGTTCAGCAGGGCGAGCGCGCCGAACAGGCCGAGCCTTCGACTCCAGGAACACCCGCGCCTCCTCGCCCGTCGAGCGCTCCCGCCCCGTGCGGCACAGGAAGCCCGGGCGTCGCCCGCCGGTCCCCGTCCCGCCCGGCGGCCGGACCTGGGGGTTCCGATAGCCTCGCGGCGTGACGGAACAGCACTCCCATCAGTTCGAGCGGGGCACGGACGGGCCGAAGGTGATCGTGGCCGGGGTGGACGGCTCCGACTCCTCCCTGCGGGCCGCGGCCTACGCGGCCGGCCTGGCCCGGCGGCAGCACGCGCTGCTCGCCGTGGTGTACGTGCAGCCCGTGCAGGCGGCGGGTGCGGCGCTGGGGGCGCCGGTGGCCGGGACGACGGACGAGATCGCCGAGGACCTGGTGGCGCAGATCCGGGACGCGGCCGAGCGGCTCAAGGGAACATTCGAGGTCCGCTGGGAGTTCCACACGTTCCGCGGCGACCCGTACAACGGCCTGGTGACGGCCGCCGACGAGCTCAAGGCGGACGCGGTGGTCGTGGGCGCCTCGGAGCAGGCGGGCCACCGCATCGTCGGCTCGGTGGCGGTACGCCTGGTGAAGGCGGGGCGGTGGCCGGTGACGGTGGTGCCGTAGGCGCCACGGCGCCTGGATCTTCGGGGCGTTACTCCCCCATCACCAGTCCGTCCTCGGCCGCGCCGCGGCTGAGGACGACGTCGCGGATGCGGTCGCGGACGGCTCGGACGTCGGCGCCCTGGGAGAGCGCCCGGTTGAGGTTCACGACCCGGCCGGCGTCGACGTCGAAGAGCTGGGGGACGAACTCCGCCTTCGTCACCTTCCAGCGCTCGCCCGGGCGTGCGGGCGAGGCGAAGGTGAAGCGGCCGAGGGTGGACTGGTTGCCGCGCGGGTCCTTGGCGCCCTCGTGGTTGGTCATCTCGCCGGCGATCTGGTCGCCCATGCCGTAGATCACCCAGGTGCCGTTGACCTTCTCGTAGGCCTGCGGGACGTGTGCGTGGGTGCCGAGGACGAGGTCGATGTCGGGGCGGCTCCCGGTGCGCGCGGCGGTGAGGCTTCCGGCCAGGGTCAGCTGCCGGTCGTCGGGGGCGTCCTGCCACTCGGTGCCCCAGTGCAGGGAGACCACGACCACGTCGGCGCCGGCCCGGCGCGCGGCCCGGGCGTCCTCGACGATCCTCGCCTCGTCGGTGAGGTTGACGGCCCAGGGCTGCCCGTCCGGGAGCGGGATGCCGTTGGTGTCGTAGGTGTAGGCGAGGTGGGCGACCTTGGCGGGACCGGCCTCGAGGACCGTCACCGTGCGGGCCTCCTCCTCGGTGCGTGCCGAGCCCGCGTGCCGGACGCCCGCGCGGTCGAGGGCGTCGAGCGTGCGGCGGATACCGTCGGCGCCGTCGTCCAGGGTGTGGTTGGAGGCGGTGGAGCAGCCGTCGTAGCCGGTGACGGCCAGGGCCCGGGCCACCTCGGGCGGGGACTTGAACGTGGGGTAGCCGGTGTAGACGCCGTTCGCGCCGTAGACGGTCTCCATGTGGCACAGGGCCACGTCGGCGCGGGAGACGACGGAGCGGATCCCGGCGAGCATCGGCCGGAAGTCGTAGCCGGTGCCGCCGGCGTCGAAGCGGGCCCGGTCGATGATCGTGCTGTGCGGGAGGACGTCACCGGAGGCGACCAGTGTGAACCCGCGCGCCCCGGCGGCCGGTGCCGGGCGTCCGCGGTCAGGCTCGTGGCCGCGGGCCTGGCAGGCGGCGCCTGCGGCGAGGAGGACGGTCAGGGCCAGGGCGATCTGTCGACTGCGCGTGAGCATGCATTCACCCCACTATGGGCGTTGTGGTCATATTTACGCATCATCAGGAAAGAAGGCTCCTGGTGTCCCACGCGTCTCCGACACGCTCATCAGCCCGTCCGGCACCCGCATGGCCGGGTGCCCGACCGTTCGTCGAACCGTTCGTCGACGCGATCGACCGTCCGTCGCACAGCCGGGTACGTGCCCTGTGCCGGGGCCGCGCCCTGCGGTGGCATACGGCCATGACGGCCGGATCCACTCTCACGAACGGAACGACCGCCGAGCACGAGCTCGCCGCACTGCAGCGGGAGCACGGCCGGCCCCTCTTCGCGCTGCTGCTGCGGCTCTGCGACGGCGACCGGCAGCGCGCCGAGGACCTGGTCCAGGAGACGTTGGTGCGTGCCTGGCAGCACCCCGAAGCCCTGCGCGCCGACGACTACGACTCCGTGCGGCCCTGGCTGATGACCGTCGCGCGGCGGCTCGCGATCGACGCCCGGCGGGCCCGCCAGGCCCGTCCGCCCGAGGTCGGCGACGCGGTGCTGGAGAACGCGCGGGTCATCTCCGACCACGCCGAGCGGGCCGCGGCGATGCTGGATGTCCGCGAGGCTGTGAAGACACTCACTCCGCAGCACCGTGAAGTCCTGGTGCTCGTGTACTTCCAGGGGGCGAGTGTGGCGGAAGCCGCGACGACCCTCGGGATTCCGCCCGGTACCGTGAAGTCCCGCGCGTACTACGCGCTGCGTGCCCTGCGCAGGGTGCTTCCGGGATACGCCGCCGACCTGCGGTGAAACCAATGGGTGGGTCAAGCCTCCGTAAAGCGCCTTGCCGATGACCCCGGTTGAGTAATCGGCTGTTCCCATCCGTGTTCCGGAGGGGGCCGTGAGCGTCCCCGGGGCCCGGTGTCGGGCGACGCGCACGTACCGGAGGAAGGCAGGAAGGGATGCTGGACGAAGAGCAGGGGAGCACGGACGGTGCCGACGGCGAACTGACCGTCCCCATGGCGTGGTTGTACGCCGAGTACATCGCCGACGAGCTGCTGCGGACCGGCGATCTGATGCCGCCGACGTCCTTCGAGTTCCGTGCCGGGCGGGATGCCCTGGCGCTGACCATCTTCCTGTCCGACACCGACGGGGAGCTGTCCGGCATCCGGGTCGTCACGCAGCTGGAGACGTGGCTGTCGCTGACGGCGTACGACCAGCCGTGGCAGGAGTGGGTGCGCGAGCGGCTGGCCGAGCTCGCCGCCGGCGCCGCGACGTCGGGCCGGCCCGCGCCGGACCTGGACCTCGCGGAGGAGGCCTGGCGCTGGCTGCAGGAGACGGAACTGCTCGCGCCCGATCTGAACGCGGTCCCGGGCGGCGCTCCGGTGGTCGGTGAGGACGAGGGGCCGAAGGTCTGGACGCCCGCCTGGCAGCTCGGGCTGCCGCTGGGACACCTCGCGATCCATCTTTTTTAGATTTCTGCGGCCCCGGACCAATCCGGGAGCCGGAGGGCTCCGAATCCTTTGGTTGCGATTGTGTCACCGGCTTGAGTGATTCAGCTGCCTGGTCCGTACCGGTGGGAGCAAGGAGTAACCCCACCCGCACCCAACGGCACGAGGATTCGGCATGAGGTCCCTGGAGAGGCATCGCGACGTCGCGGCCTACGCGCTCGGCGTGCTGGACGAGGCGGAGGCCTTCCGCTTCGAGGACCACCTCATGGAGTGCCCTCGGTGCGCTGCAGAGGTGACGGAATTCGGCCCGACCACACGGCAGTTGATGCTGTACCGGCGGTCGACACCACGGTTCGTGCACCCCATGGCGCAGCCCGGGCCGCGCATGCTGGACGGGCTGCTGGCCGAGGTGGCGACCCGCCGCCGGGCCGGACGCAGACGCCTGCTGTTCGCCCTGGCCGCCTCGGTCGTCTTCGCGGCGTCGGTCCCCGGCATCGCGATGATGGCCGAGGGCGACGCGAAGGAGCCCCGCACCGTCGCGGCGACCGACACGCGGACGGGGGTGTGGGCGCAGGTCACGACGGAGGACGAGGCCTCGGGCAGCCAGGTCGAGCTGAAGGTCAAGGACGGCTTGGGCCCGCGCGCCTGCCACCTGGTGATCATCGGCCACGACGGCACCGAGGAGACCGCGACCAGCTGGCACGGGCCCGGCCACGACGACCACCCCGACACGATGATGGCCAGCTCCTCCCTGCACCCGGAGGACATCGCCCGCTACGAGATCCGCTCGGCGGCCGGCGAGGTCCTGTGGAGGATCCAGCCGAGCTGACCATCCGTCCTGCCCCTGCCGCCGGGCGCCGGGCGCGTCCCGGTGTGAGACTGCTGGACGACGCACCCGGAAGACCGCCGGGTGCAGGCGGTCCCGGTGAGGGGAGACGAGGTGACGGCAGAGCCCGGGGGCGGCGGGCTGGAGGAGTTCCTCGCCGACCCGGAGAACGCGACCCTGGACCTGCCCACGGCGGCGGCCCGCTGCACCGAGGCCCTCGGACTCCAGAGCTCCGTGGTCTACCTGTCCGACATCCAGCAGCGCCGGCTGGTACCACTCACCGACGTGGCCTCTCCCTTGCTCATCGACGGCTCCCTCGCGGGCTGGACCTACCGCACCCAGTCCCTGCGTGTGGCGGCGTCCGAAGCGGGCGGCATGACGGCCTGGATCCCCCTCGTGGACGGCGCCGAACGCCTCGGCGTCCTCGCGGTGAACTCCCCCGCCCTGACACCCGACGTGCTGCGCCGCGGCCGCGCCCTGGCCAAGCTGCTCGCCATGATGATCACGTCCGCGCGGGCGTACCAGGACTCCTTCGTACGGCGTCTGCGCGCCCGGCCGATGCGCCTGCCCGCCGAGATGCTGCGGGCCTTCCTCCCGCCCCGGACGATCGGCACCTCACACGTCGTGTCGACGGCCGTGCTGGAGCCGGCCTACGAACTCGGCGGCGACGCGTTCGACCACTCCCTGACGGAGACGGCGCTGCACGTCACGGTGCTCGACGCCATGGGGCACAACCTGGCGTCCGGCCTCACCACGGCGGTGTCGCTGGCCGCGTGCCGCAATGCCCGGCGTACCGGGGCGGATCTGCCCGAGCTGGTGGAGAGCGTCGACGACGCGCTGTCGCGGTGGCTCCCGGACCAGTTCTGCACCGGTGTCCTGGCCCAGCTGGACCTGACCTCGGGGATGCTGCGGTGGGTCAACTGCGGGCACCCCACCCCGCTGCTCATCCGCGACCGGCGGCCGCTGGTCGACGCCATGCGGCGCGAGCCGGACCTGCCGATGGGGATGCCGTCCCTGCTGACCGAGCGGAGGCGGGAGACGCACGAGATCGCCCTGAAGCCCGGCGACCGCGTGCTGCTGTACACCGACGGGGTCACGGAGGCCAGGGCGGTCGACGGCGCGGAGTTCGGGCTCGAACAGTTCGCCGACTACATCATCGGAGCGACGGCCGCGGGCGAGCTGCCCTCCGAGACGCTGCGGCGGCTCATCCACTCCATCCTGGACTCGCCGACGAGCCGGCTGCGGGACGACGCGACCATCCTGATGTTCGAATGGTCGCCGCCGTCCCGGTAGCCCCGAGACCCGGCCCGGGTCACTTCAGCAGCCGGGACATCCTGCGGTCCGCCAGCGGCTTGCCGCCCGTCTGGCAGGTCGGGCAGTACTGGAGCGAGGAGTCGCTGAAGGACACCTCACGGATGGTGTCGCCGCACACCGGGCAGGCCTCCCCGGTGCGGCCGTGGACACGCAGCCCGCTCTTCTTCTCCGCCTTGAGCCGCCCGGCCGCCACGCCCCGAGAGCGTTCGACCGCCTCGGTGAGCGTGTCGCGCAGGGCCGCGTACAGCCGCCCGGTCTCCTCCTCGCTCAGGGACGCCGCCAGTTTGAAGGGCGACATCTTCGCCACGTGCAGGATCTCGTCGCTGTAGGCGTTGCCCACGCCCGCGATCAGGCTCTGGTCGCGCAACGCGCCCTTGAGCTGGCGCCGTTCACCGGCCAGGAGTTCCGCGAGGCGCCGTTCGCCGAAGTCGTCGGCGAGCGGGTCCGGCCCGAGCCGGGCGACGCCCGGGACCTCCTGCGGATCGCCCACGACGTACACCGCGAGCCGCTTCTGGGTGCCGGCCTCGGTCAGGTCGAACCCGGCGCCGGTCTCCAGGGCCACGCGCAGCGCCAGGGGGCCCTTGCCCGGGCGGGGCGGGCCGTCGGGCAGGCGGTCCTTCCAGTGCAGCCAGCCCGCACGGGCCAGGTGCGTCACCAGGTGCGGGCCGTCCGCGGTCGCGAGGTCGAGGAACTTGCCGTACCGGCGTACGGCGGCCACCTCGTGGCCCTCCAGCGCGGACAGGGGAGGTTCGTACGTCTTCAGGACGCTGATCGCGACGGGCAGCACCCGTACGATCTCGTGGCCGACGAGGTGCTCGGTCAGGAAGTCCTTGAGCGCCTCGACCTCGGGCAGTTCCGGCATAGGTCCAGAGTGCCACGGGGGGTCAGTCCCGGCCCGGCACCACGAACTCGCACCACACGGCCTTGCCGCCGCCCCGGGCCTCCACGCCCCACACGTCGGTCAGCAGCTCGACCAGGAGCAGGCCCCGCCCGGAGACGCCCGACTCGCCCGCCTCGCGTCGGCGCGGCAGGGCGCTGGAGGAGTCCGCGACCTCGACGCGCAGCCGGCGCTCGGAGCCGGTGAAGGCCCGCAGGGTGACGACCGCGGAGCCCTCGGTGTGCATCAGGGCGTTGGTGATCAGCTCGTCGGCGACCAGTTCGATCTCGTCGGCGCGCTCGCCCGCTCCCCAGGCGGCGACCGCGGTGCGGATCATGTGCCGGGTCTCGGCGAGGGCCCCGGGGTCGCCGGGGGCCACGCGCCGCTGGAGCCGGCGGCCGGACTGCGGGCCCTCGGGTCCGCGCCGGCGCAGCAGGAGCAAGGCCACGTCGTCGTCGCCGCCGCGCTCGGCGGCCACGTCGATGAGCCGCTCGGCGAGGTCCCGTACGTCGTCGGGGCCGGTGGCGACGAGTGCGCTCAAGGTGCGCATGCCGTCGTCGAGATCGGCGCCGGGCTGCTCCACCAGACCGTCGGTGCACAGCAGCAGGGTGTCGCCGGGGTCGAGCTCCATGGTGGTCACGGGGTATTCGAGGCGGCCGAACTCGGCGGACAGGCCGAGCGGCAGCCCGCCGTGCACGGGGACGCGGCGGCAGGAGCCGTCGGGGTGCCGCACCAGCGGATCGATGTGGCCGGCCCGGACCATCTGGAGCACACCGGTGGACAGGTCGGCCTCGGCGTAGAGGCAGGTCGCGGAGCGGTCGGTGTCCAGTTCGTGCAGGAAGACGGAGGCCCGGGCCATCACGGTCGCCGGGGGGTGTCCCTCGGCGGCGTAGGCGCGCAGCACGATGCGCAACTGGCCCATGACGGCGGCCGCGTGCGTGTCGTGGCCCTGGACGTCGCCGATGACGGCGCCGACCCGGCCGCCGGGCAGCGGGATCAGGTCGTACCAGTCGCCGCCGATGTCCCGGCCGACGGAGCCGCCGATGGTGGCGGCGCGGTAGCGCACGGCGACGTCGGCGCCTGGCACGCTCGGGATGGTCCGGGGCAGCATGGCCTGCTGGAGGCCCTGCGCGAGGTCCATCTCCTGTTCGTAGAACATGGCCCGCTGCAGGCTCTGCGCGATGCTGCTGCCGAGGGCGACGAGGATGTTGCGCTCCTCGGACGTGAAGCCGTACCGGTCGCTGTAGAGCAGGCCCATGGCGCCGATCGGCCGGGCCTGGACGATGAGCGGCAGATAGGCGGCCGAGGTGATGTCGAGGCCGGTGATGTGCGGCCACAGAACCGGAAAGCGCTCGGCGAACTCCTCCGGAGACTCGATGAAGCACGGGCCGAGGGTGCGGACGGCCTCGCTCATCGGATAGGGCTCGTCGATCCGGGTGACGCGGGTGCCGGGTACGAAGCTGTCGGCGGGGCCCTCGGCGACCAGGCGGATGCGCCCGGCCTCGACCAGGCCCATGACGAGACTGGTGGCGCCCAGGTGGACGAGACCGTGGGTGTCCTTGAGGACGTCGATGACGTCCTGGACGGTGCGGGCGTGGGCGAGGGCGGCCGTGGTGAGTTCGACGACGCTGGTCTGCTGCCGGCGGGCCTCGTCACGGGCGGCCTGGTCGCGGCGGGCGTCGATCTCGCCGAGTTCCTGGGTGGCGTCCCGGATGATGCCGATGATGCGGCGGGGGCGCCCGGTGTCGTCGCGCCGGATGTAGCCCTGCGTGTGGGTCCAGCGCAGGCTGCCGTCGCGGCGGCGGATGCGGAAGTAGGCGCCGTAGTTCTCGCTGCCGTCCTTCAGCGCCTGCGAGACCGCGGTGTCCAGGCGGCGGGACTCGTCGGGCGGGACGCGCTTGGCGAGGGATTCGGGATGGTCGTCGTACTCGTCGGAGCCCACGTCGAAGACCTCGTGGGCCTGGGCGTCCATCTGCATCAGGCCGGTGTCCAGGTCCCAGTCGAAGCTGCCCATCCGGTTGAGCGCGAGGATCGGGTCCGGGTGGGCGGGCCAGTCGTCCGGGAGGGACAGGGCTCTCGCTCCCCGATCAACCATGGGCCCACCTTGCCAGGATTCGTCTGATTCTTCGACCGGATGTGCCGAGTGTACGAGCCGCTGCGCCGGATCGGCCCTCAGTCACTGAAGACGCCCGAGGGGCCGCCGGGGATGCGGTCGGCGGCCCGGCCGGTCGGAAAAAGGTCCGGCTCCGTCGGCGGACCGGA
Source organism: Streptomyces sp. NPDC002130 (assembly GCF_040296465.1). Lineage (NCBI taxonomy): Bacteria > Bacillati > Actinomycetota > Actinomycetes > Kitasatosporales > Streptomycetaceae > Streptomyces > Streptomyces sp. NPDC002130. Next base: position 9,769 of record NZ_JBEOXI010000125.1, on the reverse strand, counting down.
GCGGTCCGGTACGACGTCGGGCCCGGCACTATTGTTTGCTTTGGCCGCTCTGGTCACGCAACCGCAGCGACGGCACACCGAACGTGACGAACGGGCCCGGCACCGTACGGGAAGGAGGGCCCACGGCCGTGGAATGGTTCGCCGCATCCGACTACTGGCTGACCCGGCTGGTCTTCCAGCGGGGCCTTGCGGCCATGTATCTGGTGGCGTTCCTCACGGCGGCGCTCCAGTTCCGCGCGCTGATCGGCCGGCGCGGCATGCTGCCGGTGCCGCGGTTCGTCGAGCGGGTGCCGTTCAAGCGGGCGCCGAGCCTGTTCCAGTGGCACTACTCGGACCGCTTCTTCGCGCTCTGCGCCTGGGCGGGCTGCGCGGTGTCGGCGGCGCTGCTGGCCGGGCTGGACTCGCAGCTGCCGCTGTGGGGCGGCATGCTGCTGTGGCTGGTGCCGTGGGTGCTGTACCTGTCGATCGTCAACGTCGGGCAGACCTGGTACGCGTTCGGCTGGGAGTCGCTGCTGCTGGAGGTCGGGTTCCTCGCGGTGTTCCTCGGCAACGACGAAGTGGCGCCGCCGGTCGTCGTGCTGTTCCTGCTGCGGTGGATCCTGTTCCGTGTGGAGTTCGGCGCGGGCCTGATCAAGATGCGCGGCGACGCCTGCTGGCGCAAGCTCACCTGCCTGGACCACCATCACGAGACGCAGCCGATGCCGGGCCCGCTGAGCTGGTTCTTCCACCATCTGCCCAGGCCCCTGCACCGCGTCGAGGTGGCCGCCAATCACGTCACCCAGCTCGTGGTGCCGTTCGCGCTGTTCACCCCGCAGCCCGTCGCTACGGCCGCCGCGTCGCTGATGATCGTCACCCAGCTGTGGCTGGTGCTGTCGGGCAACTTCTCCTGGCTGAACTGGATCACGATCGTGCTCGCCCTGTCGGCGGTGCGGTTCCCGGCCGATCCGCCGCAGGTGCCCGGCGCCCCGCTGTGGTACGTGGTCGTGGTGCTCGCGGTGTCGGTGCTGCTGCTGGGCCTCGGCCACCGGCCGGTCCGCAACATGCTCTCCCGGCGTCAGGTCATGAACCGTTCCTTCGACCCGCTCCATCTGGTCAACACCTACGGGGCGTTCGGCAGTGTGAGCCGGGTGCGGTACGAGGTGGTGGTGGAGGGCACCGCGGACGAGGTGCCGCACATGGACTCGGGCTGGCGGGAGTACGAGTTCAAGGGCAAGCCGGGCGATCCGCGGCGCTGGCCGCGCCAGTTCGCGCCCTACCATCTGCGGCTCGACTGGCTGATGTGGTTCGCGGCCCTCTCCCCCGCCTACGCGGACTCCTGGTTCGGGACGCTGGTGGAACGGCTGCTGGAGAACGACCGGGACACCCTGAAGCTGCTGCGCCGCTCCCCGTTCCCGCCGGACGAACCCCCTCGGTACGTGCGCGCCCGCCTGTTCCGCTACCGCTACACGACGTGGCGCGAACTGCGGGAGACGGGCGCGTGCTGGGAGCGGACGTACGTACGGGAGTACCTGCCGCCGACGCGGCTGGCGGGACCGGGTCGGCGGGCTTGACCCGGCCCCGGCGCTCCGCTGTTACGCGAACTGGCCGGGCTTGTAGTCGCCCGCCGGCTGCTCGAGCATGACGTTCAGCCGGTTCGCGGTGTTCATGAAGGCGATCAGGGTCACCAGCGCCATGAGCTGTTCCTCGTCGTAGTGCTCGGCGGCTCGCCGCCACACCGCGTCCGGCACGCCGCCGGCTCCGTCCGCGATCCTGGTTCCCTGCTCGGCCAGCTCCAGCGCGGCTCGCTCGGCCTCGGTGAAGACCGTGGCCTCGCGCCACGCCGCGACGAGGTGGAGACGTACGGAGCTCTCGCCCGCGGCGGTGGCCTCCTTGGTGTGCATGTCGACGCAGACCGCGCATCCGTTGATCTGGCTCGTGCGGAGCGAGACCAGTTCCCGGGTGGCGGCCGGCAGCGGCGACTTCACCACCAGCTGCCCCAGGGAGTAGAACTGCTTGACGACCTTGCTCGCGCTCGGGATGGCGAAGACGTCCAGTCGTGCGCTCATGGTGAGCTCCTCTGCCGTTGTCGGTGCGTACACCCCTATGAGGCAGCGGCTCATCACGATGTGACACGGGCGTGTGTGACCTGTGCCATAAGGGTCCGTTCGCCGTCCCCCACAAGTCGGCCCTGCCCCACGGCGCTCCACAGGGTCACACTGGACCGTATGCGGCTTCGGGGCACCGCCTGCGCGGCCGCCGGACTGCTGCTGGCCGTCGCGCCGGGCTGCACCGGCGGTGCGGGGGACGGCACGCCCGTGGCGTCCGAAGCGCCGGCCCGGGCCGCCGGAGAGAGCCCCCGCACCACTCCCTCCCCCACCCCGGCCGACCCCGTCTCCCTCCAGGCTTTGATGCAGCGCGAGCACACCGGCTCCGGCCTGCGCCTCGGCGCGGTGCTCGACCGTACGTCCGCCTACACCCGCTACGCCGTCACGTACGAGGCGAACGGCCTGACGATCTCGGGGATCATGAACATTCCCGAGGGCGAGGGCCCCTTCCCGGCGCTGGTGCTGGCGCACGGCTACATCGACCCGGACGGGTACGTCAGCGGCCAGGGCATGCCGCGCGAGCAGGACCGCCTGGCCCGCGGCGGCCATGTCGTCCTGCACACCGACTACCGCAATCACGCCGACTCCGACAAGGACCCGGGCAACGACGTGAACCTGCGCCTCGGCTACACCGAGGACGTCATCGGCGCCGCCCTGGCCCTGCGCGAATCCGGGCGTCCGGAGATCGACGGCGACCGCATCGGGCTGTTCGGGCGGTCCATGGGCGGCGGGGTCGTGTACAACACGCTGGTCGTGGCACCGGGCCTGTTCGACGCTGCGGTGGCCTACGCCCCGGTCAGTGCGCGACCGGAGGAGAACATCGACCACTTCCAGCGGCCCGACGGCGATCCCCTCGTCGCCGAGATCGAGGAGGAGCACGGCACGCCCGAGGACAACCCCGCGTTCTGGCGCGGCGTCTCCCCGCTCACCCACGCCGACCGCATGACCGAGCCGCTGCTGATCCAGCACGGCACGGAGGACGACACCTGCCCCCTGGCCTGGTCACGCGAGGCCGCCGGCGCGTTCGAGAAGGCGGGCAGGGACGTCGAACTCCGCACCGTCCCCGGCGAGGGGCACACGTTCGGGCCGAAGTGGGCTGCCTCGATGGACGTCACCGAGGCCTTCTTCGCGCGCCACCTGCGCTGAGCCGGTCGCCCCCACGGCATCGGTTCGGCCCCGACACGGTCGGCGACCTCGACGCACGGGCTTCGCCGGGTGCACAGTTCTCCCTACGTACTCGTCAGTAAGTCCGCCCTCTCCCCTCCGAGGAGCCGCTGTGACCACGTGGGCCGGCCGCACCGCCGCCGAGATATCCGCCGCCGTACGCGAGAAGCGGGTCACGCCCCGCGAGGTGGTCGCCGAGCACCTCGCCCGGATCGAGCGGCTCGACGGCCGGGTCGGCGCGTTCCGCGCGCTGCGCGCCGAGGCGGCCCTGGCCGAGGCCGACGAGGTGGCGGCGCGCGGCGACTTCGCCGAACTGCCCCTGGCCGGGGTGCCCGTGGCCGTCAAGGACAACCTCGCCGTGCGCGGTGAGTCCCGGCGGATCGGCTCGGCCGCGACGCCGGACACGCCGGCCGCGCGGGACCATGTGACGGTGGCCCGGCTGCGGGCGGCGGGCGCGGTGGTCGTGGGGATGACGAACGTCCCCGAACTGTGTGTCTTCGGCACGACGGACGGCGTGCTGGGCATCGCCCGCAACCCCTGGGACCCCACGCGTTCGGCGGGCGGTTCGTCGGGCGGCAGCGCGGCTGCCGTGTCCGCCGGCATGGTGCCGATCGCCCTCGGCAACGACGGGATGGGCTCCCTGCGCATACCGGCCGCCAACTGCGGCCTCGTCACCATCAAGCCGGGGCAGGGCGTGGTGCCGACCGGCGAGGGGGACAGCACCTGGTTCGGCATGGCGGAGAACGGGCCGCTCGCCACCACCGTCGAGGACGCCCGTCTGATGTTCTCGGTCCTCGCCGGCACCGAACCCGGCCCCGCGCCGGCGCCTGGCGTCCTCAGGATCGCCGTGTCGCTGCGCAGCCCGCTGGCCGGCGTCACCGTCAGCCGTCCGTACGCGGCGGCCGCCCGGGACGCCGCGGGGCTGCTGATGAGGGCGGGCCATCAGGTCCGGCGCGCCGACCCGCCCTACCCGATGTCACTCGCCACGACCTCCCTCGTGCACTGGACGGCGGGCACCGCCGCGGACGCCCGGCCGCTCGACCCCCGGCTGCTGACGCGTCGCACCCGCGTCCACGCCCGGCTGGGCCGGCCCTTCCTGCGCACCGTGAGCTCCGGGGCGAGCCGCGAGCGGCTGCGCCGGCGGCTGGAGCCGTTCTTCACCGAGCACGACGTGCTGCTCACGCCCGCGCTCGCCCGCCGCTCCCCGAAGGCCGGGCCGTGGCACGAGCGGGGCTGGCTGAGCAACGTGCTGGCGAACACGAACTACTCGCCCCTGACGCCCGCGTGGAACCTGACCGGCTGGCCCGCCATGTCCGTCCCCTGCGGCACCCTTCCCTCGGGCGCCCCGTGCGCCGTGCAGCTCGTGGGCCGCCCCGGCACGGAGTCCCGACTCCTGGCTCTCGCCGCGCAGTTGGAGGAGCGAAACCCGTGGCAGCGTACGGCGCCGATCGACTAAGGTCGGCCGGGTGACTGCCGGGTCGGCCGTAGGCCATGCACGAGTGAGGCGCCCGGCCTCGGAGTGAGCGCGGCGGGGGTGACCCCGCCCGGGCCCGCCCGAGAGCCGGAGAGGGCACGCGCCCCGCCTCTCGTCTTCGTGTCCTCATCCCCGCGCCCCTGGACGGCGCTTCCTCATGGATCCCGAGACTCGGAGAAGAACCCACGCATGTCCCACACCCCGCACGCCACCGAACTGCCGACCACGGTCGCCCACCTCAACCACACCGTCGTCCACGCCTCCCACCGCCGGCTGTCCGCGGAGTTCCTGGCGGCCGTCCTGGGTCTGGAGGTCGGCGCCCCCTTCGGCCCGTTCCTGCCCCTCGACCTGGGCAATGGCGTGACCCTCGACTACTACGAGAAGACCGACGAGCCGATCCAGCCGCAGCACTACGCGTTCCTCGTGCCCGACGAGCGGTTCGACGGCATGATCGACCGTCTGGAGGCGATCGGCGTCACCTACTACGCGGACCCGAACCACACCCGGCCGGGTCAGGTGAACGATCTCTTCGGCGGTCGCGGCGCCTACTTCGACGACCCGGACGGCCACAACATGGAGATCATGACCCGGCCGTACGCCCGGCCGTGAGAGCCGCGAACTCCCGGTCGTCTACAGCGCCCGGTACATGATGTGGAGCCCCACCCGGCCGTGCCGGGGGTGGTCGAACGCGTCGGGCACCGTGCCGAGGATCGTGAAGCCGAGCGAGGTCCACAGTGACACGGCCGGGTTGGTCTCGACGACGGCGTTGAACACCATGCCCCGGTAGCCGGCGGTCCGGGCTTCGGTCAGGAGGTGTTCGGCGAGGGCCCGGCCGTAGCCCCGGCCGCCCCGGCCGGGGTCGACCATGAAGCCGGCGTTGGCGACACGGGCGGCGGGGCCGCCGTAGTTGGGGGTGAGGTAGGCGGAGGCGACGACGACACCGCTGTCGTCCTCGACGACGTAGACGCGTTTCGCCGGGTTCATCCACAGGACCCGGGCCTCCTCCTCGGAGGTGCCCGGGTCCCATGCGTAGGTCTCGCCCGCGGCGACGATGCGGTGCCAGAACGGCCAGATGCGAGGCCAGTCGTCAGCCGTTGCTTCCCTGATCAGCATGGTCGCGAGTCTGGCACGGCCATGCGCTCGGAGGTCGCGGAGGGGTGCGCCCGATGTCAGTCGACGCTGGGCAGGATGTGGGGCTCTGCGAGGTCGTCCTCGTAGCCCGCGAGGCGGATCGGGGCCGAACGGGCCCACACGTCGAGGCTGCCGAGCTCGTCGGCCCGTCGGCCGGCGCGCTCGCCGCGTTCCTTGGGGCGCTGATCGCGATTCGTCTTCTCCGGTGTCACCGCGCACTCCTTATGTGTCGGTCACCCTCGGGACGTACGCGCCGGTCCTGCTGCGCCTGACGCCCGCTCGGGCCTCTATGCCAAATGCAGTTCGGACGCGGTGGCGCCGGTCGACTCACGGGAGAGCAGGCCGTGGTGAACCGGCTGGTCCCATGACGGACCGTGGGTGTGGGTAGGACCCCGTGCTGCTGTCCGTCCGCCTCAGACTAACCAAATGAGCAGGGCCCCGCTCGATGGGGCTGAAAACAACCGGTAACGATCGCGCGTCATCCCGCGTTCAACTCCGGTTTACGTACCGATTTGTACGCTTCCAGGCGTTTCGTGAATCACTCGAACGGCGTACGTCGACGACGGCGTTTTTCGGACGGTGCGCAGTTCAGGTGCCGTTGGCCGAGTCGAAAGCTCGCCATGCTCTGCTGCCGTACGGCAACGGCCGTCCCGCGGGAGGACTGACGCATGGAGCTGCGCAGCGTCGAGGAGCTGATGGATCTGCTGTACGCCTGCCGGGGCACCCGGGACGCCCCGGACGGCGGCCGCCCGTCGGCCGACCTGCACGACCACGCGCTGCGGACGGCGGCGCTGCTGCGCCGCGGGCGCCCGGCCGACAAGGAACTCCAGGTCGCGGGCCTGGTGCAGCCCCTCGGCCGGCTGCTGTGGCCCGGCGACCCCGCCGGGCGCGCCGATCGCACGGCCGACGCGGTACGCGCCCTGCTCGGTGAGCGGGTGGCCCGTCTCCTGCGCCGCCGCCCCCGCCGGGGTGCCCCGGCCGACGACGACCTCCTCACCCTCCGACAGGCCTGCGAAGAAGCCCGCACGGCCGGCTTCGACCCCGGGGTGCTGGAGGACTGGCGCACGGTTCTGGAACTGCTGGCGGCCCGCAACTCCCGTCTCGGAGCGGTCGACTGACGAATCAGCACATGATGGTTCCCGTCCCGGTGGCGGGATGAAGGCCCCGGGGGCGCGGGTGACTGCGCGACCGGTCCGGCGCCGCCTGCCGACGCCCGACCGGGGACCCGCCTACCACTTACCCGGCGCGTAGTCCTTCAGAAAGACCCCGTACAGGTCCTCTCCCGCCTCGCCCCGCACGATCGGGTCGTAGACCCGGGCCGCGCCGTCGACCAGGTCGAGCGGCGCGTGGAACCCGGCCTCGGCGAGCCGCAGCTTGTCGTAGTGCGGCCGCTCGTCCGTGATCCAGCCCGTGTCCACCGAGGTCATCAGGATCCCGTCGGTCTGGAACATCTCCTGTGCGCTGGTCCGCGTCACCATGTTCATGGCGGCCTTCGCGGCATTGGTGTTCGGATGGCCGGCGCCCTTGTAGCCGCGCCCGAAGACACCCTCCATCGCGGACACGTTCACCACGTACGCGCGCCCGCTCTCCGCCTTCTTCGCGGCCTCGGCCATGGCCGGCCGCAGCGCGCTGATCAGGATGAACGGCGCCGTGTAGTTGCACAGCTGCGTCTCCAGCAACTCGACGGGCGAGATCTGCTCGATCGTCTGCACCCAGGTGTTGGAGTCGACCACGTCGGGCACGAGACCGCCGGCGTCGATCGCCGTGCCGTCCAGGTGCCGCTCCACACTGGCGTTGCCCGCGACCAGGGCCAGGTCGGCGACCTTCTGGGCGTCGAGGCCGCTGGTACCCAGCGGCAGCGCGGCGATGCCGTCGACCGCGCCCGAGTTGAAGGCGCCGATGACGTGGTGGGCGGGCAGCTCACCGGCGGGCAGCGGGGCGCTCTCCCCCTCGACCAGCGCGGCGTAGGCGGAGGGCAGGCGGCGCACGGTCTGCGTCGCGTTGTTGACGAGGATGTCGAGCAGTCCCGCCTCGGCGACCTGCTCCGCGAGGGCCACGGCCTGTGCCGGGTCGCGCAGGTCGATGCCGACGACCTCCAGGCGGTGCATCCAGTCCGCGGAGTCGTCCATCGCCTTGAAGCGGCGGATGGCGTCCTTCGGGAAGCGCGTGGTGATCGTGGTGTGCGCCCCGTCGCGCAGCAGCCGCAGCGCGATGTACATGCCGATCTTGGCCCGGCCGCCGGTGAGCAGCGCGCGCTTGCCGGTGAGGTCGGCGCGGACGTCGCGCTTCTCGCGGTTCATGCGGGCGCAGTCCGGACAGAGCTGGTGGTAGAAGTAGTCGACTTCCACGTACCGGGTCTTGCAGGTGTAGCAGGAGCGCGGGCGCTGGAGTATCCCCGCGATCCTGCCCTCCTCGGTGTTCGACGACGGCAGCAGGCCCTCGGTCTCGTCGTCGATGCGCTGGGCGGAGCCGGTCGCCGTGGCCTCCGTGACCGCCTTGTCGTGGGCGGTCTTGGCGGCCCGGCGCTCCTGGCGGCGGCGCTGCTTGACCGTGCGGTAGATCCCGGCGGTGGCCCGGCGGACCGCGATGGCGTCCGGGTGGTCGACGTCCAGCTTGTCGAGTTCCTCGAGCACGCTGAGGCAGACGGCCAGGCGTTCGGGGTCGATGCCGGGTCCGTACGAGAGCCCGCCGGCCTCGTCCATGGCCTGCGGGCCGTCCTGTGTCACCGTCATCGCCGCTGTCGTTCCCTGCTCTGCCCTCGCGGCGCGCCGGTCGCGCCCGCTTTCGAAGGGCGGATTTTACTTCAGCGCCGGGCCACACCGCCAAACGCGCCCCGATCACGACCGGCAGGCCTTGATCAGTGTCGCCACCTCCTTGGAGACGGCCGTGGCGAACAGGTCGAGGTCAGGGACCGCCTCGGCGTCGGCGACGAGGCCGTAGTGGACACTCCCCCGGTACGTGGAGACCGCGACCGCCAGGGAGTGGCCGGGGGCCAGCGGGGCGAAGGGGAAGACGGCGGTGAGGGGGTGGCCACCGAGCTTCAGGCCCAGGCTGGGCAGGGGCACGCTGGTGACCAGGAGGTCGAACCAGAGCCGGGCCGCCTGGCCGACCAGGGGCCCGCCGAGCCGGTGGGCGAGGGCGGGGACGTGGTCGGCGAGCAGGGCGACGGCACCGGCGCCCCGGTTGGGGCCGGCCTCCTTGTTGCGATCCATGGCGTCCCGGACCGAGGCCAGGCGGGCCAGCGGGTCCGGATCGTCGACCGGAAGCTGTATCAAGTACCCGGAGAGCCGGTTGCCCTGCGGGTACGCGGTGCGCGGGCGGCGCTTGGAGACGGGGATCAGGGCGCGGGGCGCGACGCCCTCGCTGCCGTCGCCGCGCTCGTCGAGCCAGCGGCGCAGGGCGCCCGCGACGACCGCGATGAGGACGTCGTTGACGGTGCCGCCGACGGTCTTGCGGACGCGGTGGACGTCGTCGAGGTCGAGCACCACTCCGGCGGTGCGGCGGGTGCCGCTCGGCTCGCAGGTGAGCGCGGGGGTCGAGCGCACGTCGAGGGAGGAGCGGGCGACGGAGGCGCCGATGTCCAGGGCGCGGCTCACGTCGGACAGGGCACCGCGCATCATCGCGGGCAGATCGCGCACGTCCGGCACGAGAGCGCGCGAGGTCGCGGCGGGGCGGGGCCGGGGCGGAGGCATGTCCATGGGGTCCATGACACCCGCGGCGAGGGTCAGCGCCCGCAGCCCGTCGGCCAGGGCGTGGTGGAACTTGAACAGCACCGCGAAGCAGACGCCGTCCTCGCCCGGCAGGACATGGGCCTCCCAGGGCCGAGCAACGTCCCACGCACCCGGCTACGAAAGTCCTGCTGCTCCGTACGCCCCCAGACGGCACCGGCAGTCGCACCCACCTTGACCTCCCAGGG
>NZ_JBEOXI010000124.1:0-24107 GCF_040296465.1 Streptomyces sp. NPDC002130 | reverse complement strand
GCCGACAGGTTCCGCGGCGGGGCCGACCGTTCCCCGGACGTGGTGAGGCCGACGCGCCCCCGGACGCGGTGAGGCGCCGACGCGCGCCCGGACGCGACAGGGCCGGCCGGCGCATCTGCACTGGCCGGCCCGGGCGGCGCGCCTTTGGCGCTGCCCTCAGTCCTGGCGCATCCTCAGCCCTGCAGTCGCCTCAGCTCTGCTGCCCCGAGGTCTTCCGCCACGTCGGCCGCAGCGCCACGGCGCGCTCCCGGGCCCTCGTCCACCAGGCCGACGCCGCCCACACCACACGCGCGGTGGAGCGGGGAGCCAGAAGCGCGCGGAGCCTGGCCGGCCGGCCGGCCGCTGCGCCGAAGCCCGCCGTGGCGCGGCGGACGTCGTCCGTGAGGCCCGCCACCGGGCGCGGGTGCGGTGCGTACAGCACCTGCTCCACCGCGTTCGCCACCCGGTGCACCGAGGCCGCGGCCGTCGCGTCGAGATCGCCGAGGCGGACCATACGGGCGGCCGCCTTGCGCGGTGTCTGTGACTCGTCGGGCGTGATGCCGAAGTCCCACGCCGTGTCGGTCAGCTCCTGCCAGACGCCCAGGGTGTGCGGCGCCGTGTCCGCCTCGCCGCGGCCGTGCGCGCCCAGCCGGGCCGACCGTGTCCGCAGCCGCCACAGCATCGGCGCCAGGGGGAGCGCGAGGACGGCGAGACCGGCCAGGGCCCACACCAGGAACGCGTACCACTTGGGGCCGTCGTCGTCGGTGGGCAGCGCCGCCTGCGGCGATTCACTCGCGCAGCCGCCGTCCAGCTTCTTCTGCTCCGGCGTGCAGCCCTCGCTCGCCGAGGGGGCCGCGGAGGGCGCGGTCGACGCCGACTGGGAGGGACGCGACGGGTCCGGCACCGAACTGCCGGGGTTGTCGGGCAGGGTGTACGCCGGTATCGAGCCGCGGTTCGGAGTGGGCTCGAAGCGGGTCCACCCCACGCCCTCGAAGTACAGCTCGGGCCAGGCGTGCGCGTCCCGCAGCCCCACCGACACCGAGCCGTCCGCCTGCGGGGAACCGGGCGCGAAGCCCACGGCGACCCGGGCCGGTATGCCCAGCGAACGGGCCATCGCCGCCATCGCGAAGGAGAAGTGCACGCAGAAGCCCTGCTTGTCCTTGAGGAAGCGGGCGATCGCCTGGGAGCCGCTGCCGACCTGCACCTGCGTGTCGTACTCGAACCCGCCGGTCACCGCGAACCAGTCCTGGAGCTTGACCGCCTGGTCGTACGGGTCGGCCGCGCCCGCGGTGACCTTGCGGGCGGTGCGGGACACCACCGACGGCAGCGAGTCGGGCAGCTTCGTGAAGTCGCGCTCGATGTCCGCGGGCGCCGGTCCCGCCGAGGCGAGCTGCTCCGCCGTCGGCTGCACGTCCAGGCTCTTGACCTGGTACGTCAGGCCGCGCGTGTTCTGCCCGTGGTCGCCGACCAGCGTCATGCCCTGCGGCTCGTACCGCCAGTTGCCGCTGATGCGCACGCCGCTCGGCGGATACGGCATGGGCAGCCAGTCCTGGGCGTACCAGCCGGCCGCCGTGATCGTGGTGTCGAACTCCGTGCGCTTGACGTCCGGGCTGAGGCCGACCGGGTCCGGGAAGGTGCCGTCGGGGACGGCGGTGATGGACCGCCGGGACGGCTTCCACGTGGTGCCGTCGAAGTCGTCCAGGGACACGATCCGCAGATACAGGTCCGATACGTCCGCCGTCTTGGTCCGCACGGACAGGACCTGCTGGTCCTCGTCCGCGTTCAGGCTGTCCCGCAGCGAGACCAGCGGGTTCACGGCGGAGATCGTGCCCCCGCCGCCGGTTCCGCCGCCCGCGCCCGCTCCCACGGTGTCCAGCAGGCCGCCGTTCATCGCGGGCAGGCCGAGCGGCACCACCAGGGCGATGCCCAGCGCGACCACGCCGATGCGCCGGCCGGTGCGGACCGGGGCGACCGCGCCGCCGGACTCCCCGCCTGCCGTGCGCGGGGCACCGCCGAAGACCCGTCCCCACTGCGAGAGCCGGTCCCGACCCTCCGCCAGGAGCAGCATCAGATAGCCGGCCGCCGCCACCACGAACCACAGCCAGTCCGTGCCCCCGTCGGAAAGCCCCGCCGCCACCGAGTACAGCGCGAGCAGGGGCAGCCCGGCCGGAGCGGCGCTGCGGAAGGTCACCGCGAGGGTGTCCACCAGCAGCCCGATGATCAGGACCCCGCCCAGGAGCATCAGCCGTATGCCGTCGGACTCCAGGGGCGCCGGGATCGCGTACCGCGCGATGTCGTCACCGCCCTGCTGGAGCAGGAGCGCGAAGCGGTCGAAGGCCTGCGGCCCCGGGATCAGCCCGGCCAGGGCCTGCTCACGGGCGAACACGAAGGTCAGCAGCATCACGGTGACCACGGTCTGCGCCGCCACCGTCAGCGGCCGGGCCAGTGGCACCCGGCGGGCAGCGGCTCCCACGCCGGACTGCAGCGCCAGCAGGAAAGCCGCCTGCACGATCCATGTGGCCGGGCGGACCAGGGGCAGCAGGGCGCACGCGGCCATCAGCGTGGCCGCCCAGGCGCCCAGCGTCAGTCGTATCCGCCCGCTCATCACGGTCCCTCCCCGCCGCTCGCGGCGGCCACGCCCCTGCGCTCCCGGTCCGCCAGCCGCCACAGCTCGTCCATGGAGGCGCCCCGCGGCACGCGCAGGGCCGTCCAGCCCGCCTCGCGCAGCAGACGCAACCGGTCTCCGCTCCTGTCCAACGGGCCGGACACATCGCTCGGTTCCCGCACCCAGGTGTCGCTGTCCAGCACGAAGGCGACCGCCCCCGGGCTGCGCTGCCGCATCCGGCCCAGCACGGCCGCCTGCTCCTCGTCCAGGTCGCCGAGGAAGGCCACCAGCAGCCCCTCGTTCCCGCCGCGCAGCACGTCGTAGGCCCGGGACAGGCCCGCGCCGTCGGAGTGGTCGATCACCGCGAGGGTGTCCATCATCAGCCCGGCCGCGTCCGCCGACTCCTGGCTCGCGCCCGCGAAGCCGTCACCGCCCTCGCCGGGCACCGCGTTGCCGGTGTCCGTCAGCAGCCGTACCGAGTAGCCGCGTTCGAGCATGTGCACCAGCACCGAGGCGGCGCCCGACACGGCCCACTCGAAGGGCGAGTCCGGCCCCGCGCCCTGGTAGGCGATGCCGCGGGTGTCCAGCAGCACCGTGCAGCGGGCGCGCTGCGGCTGCTCCTCGCGGCGCACCATCAGCTCGCCGTAGCGGGCCGTGGAGCGCCAGTGCACGCGCCGCAGGTCGTCGCCGTAACGGTAGCCGCGCGGGATGACGTCGTCCTCGCCGGCCAGCGCGAGCGAACGCTGCCGCCCGTCGCCGTACCCCTTCGCCTCGCCGCCCAGGCGCACCGGCGCCAGCGGCTCCACGCGCGGGATGACCGTGAGGGTGTCGTACGTCGAGAAGGACCGGGTCAGCTCGCACATGCCGAACGGGTCGGTCAGGCGCAGCTGGAGCGGGCCCAGCGGGTAGCGGCCGCGCAGGTCGGAGCGCACCCGGTAGGACACCTCGCGCCGGCCGCCCGCCTCCACCCGGTCGAGCACGAAGCGGGGACGCGGACCGAGCACGTACGGCACCTTGTCCTGGAGCATCAGCAGGCCCGTGGGCAGCCGCGAGACGTTGTCCATCCGCAGGTGGACCCGGGCCTCGCTGCCCGCGGGCACGCGCGCGGGGGAGAGCCGGCGGCTGCCCGCCACCCGGTAACGGGTGCGGTACAGCACCGCCGCGCACACCAGCGGCAGCACCGCCAGCAGCAGCCCCACGCGCAGCAGGTCGCTCTGGCCGAGCACGTAACTGCAGATCGCGGCCGCGACACCGGCGGCCAGGAAGGAGCGTCCGCGGGTGGTCAGACCGGCCAGTGCGGTGCGGACGCCGCCCTTCTCGCCCCGGTCGGCTTCCGCCCGGCCCGCCCCCGCGGTGGTCATCACAGCCTCCGCGGCGGCTGCTGGGGATACGCCGGCGCCGTACGGCCCAGGCCGCCGAAGCCGCTTGGCTGCTGCGGCCCCGCCGGCACCGGGGTGCGCTGCAGGATCTCCTCGACGACCTGCTCGGCGGTGCGCCGGTTGAGCTGGGCCTGGGCGGTGGGCAGCAGGCGGTGGGCCAGGACGGCGACGGCGAGGGCCTGCACGTCGTCCGGCAGCGCGTACTCCCGGCCGCTGAGGGCCGCGGACGCCTTCGCCGCGCGCAGCAGGTGCAGCGTCGCGCGCGGGGAGGCGCCGAGTCTCAGGTCGGGGTGCGTGCGCGTGGCGCCGACGAGGTCGACGGCGTAGCGCCGGACCGGCTCGGCGACGTGCACGCCGCGCACCGCCTCGATGAGCTTGAGGATCTCGTCCGCGTGGGCCACGGGCTGGAGGTCCTGCAGCGGCGAGACGCCGCCGTGCACGTCCAGCATCTGCAGCTCGGCCTCCGCGCTCGGGTAGCCGACCGAGACGCGGGCCATGAAGCGGTCGCGCTGGGCCTCCGGCAGCGGGTAGGTGCCCTCCATCTCGACCGGGTTCTGCGTCGCCACCACCATGAACGGGCTGGGCAGCTCGTAGGTCTTGCCGTCGATGGTGACCTGGCGCTCCTCCATCGACTCCAGGAGCGCGGACTGCGTCTTGGGCGAGGCGCGGTTGATCTCGTCGCCGATCACCACCTGGGCGAAGATCGCGCCCGGCTTGAACTCGAAGTCACGGCGCTGCTGGTCCCAGATGGACACACCGGTGATGTCCGACGGCAGCAGGTCGGGCGTGAACTGGATGCGCCGCACCGAGCAGTCGATGGACCGCGCCAGCGCCTTGGCCAGCATCGTCTTGCCGACGCCCGGTACGTCCTCGATCAGCAGATGTCCCTCGGCGAGCAGTACGGTCAGCGAGAGGCGTACGACCTCGGGCTTGCCCTCGATCACGCCTTCCACCGACTCCCGCACGCGCTCCACCACGGCGGTCAGATCGTCCCCCACCCGCGAGAAATCTCGGGCTGGGGGACCCCCATGGCTCGCTCGATCGTCATAGGTCGTCACCCGGCGCTCCTCGGCCTTTCCCGTGCTCCCAGGAAGCACGGAATACCCCATTTTCCCGGGCCGACGCCGCATGACGCGGACCGGCCCACCCCGAACCACGGACACCACGCGTGAAAGGTTCCGCGTGACGCCACTCCCGCATTCTTGCTGCCGTTACCGTTTCGTGTCACTCGACTGTGGACAACTGGCCGCGATATGTCGGTCTTGCGACCATTCGAACGCGTGACTGACAGGATTTCGACAGCTGCGGCGGGTGGCGGGCCGGGGTGGTCGCGTTCCGCCGCGCAGGTCAGGAGGCCGGGTCGACCTCGCGCAGCAGGCCGGTCTGCACGTCGAACACGAATCCGCGCACGTCGTCGGTGTGCGGCACGAACGGCGAGGTGCGCACGCGCTGCATCGACTGCCGCACGTCCTGGTCCACGTCCCGGAAGGACTCCACGGCCCACGCCGGACGCTGGCCGACCTCGGCCTCCAGCTCGTTGCGGAAGTCCTCGGTGAGGCTCTCCAGGCCGCAGCCGGTGTGGTGGATGAGCACCACGCTGCGGGTGCCCAGCTTGCGCTGGCTGATGGTGAGGGAGCGGATCACGTCGTCGGTGACGACGCCGCCCGCGTTGCGGATCGTGTGGCAGTCGCCGAGCTCGAGCCCGAGCGCCGCGTGCAGGTCGAGGCGGGCGTCCATGCAGGCCACGACGGCGACGTGCAGCACGGGCCGGGCGTCCATCCCCGGGTCGGTGAAGGCGTCGGCGTACCGGGCGTTCGCCTCTACGAGACGGTCGGTGACCGTGTCGCCGGCCTTTATGGCGCTCTCCGAACCTGTGGGAACCGATGCAGAAGTCGTCATAGCTATGACGTTACTGGTCACACCCCGTCCAGGCCTCCTGTGGAAGTGAACAAAGAATGCCGCCGAGCAGGGCATGTGAGGTAACCCACACCGGCGGCGTCCTGGGCCCCGTGCGAACGGCGGCGACGCGCAGGCCGGTTGATTGACCGGGCGACACCGTGGACTAAAGTGACGCGAAGCGGGAGGCGAGACTCTCCCCGCTGGACTGATTTTCTTCGGAGACCCCGGCGACGACCGGCGATCCCCCCGCGTGCGCGGCGCGTACGTACGGCTCGGCCTTCTCCCGCTCCCGGTCGGCTGACGCTTCCGGCGCCGGCGGGCCTCATGTCCACGAGCGGGCGGGGACCCGGCGGTGCGTGCGGCCGTGCCGGATCTGAGAGGGCCCCTTGAGCGAGAGTCGACACGTCCCGGTGATGCTCCAGCGGTGCCTGGATCTGCTGGCACCCGCGCTGGAGGGCCCGGACGCCGTGGTCGTCGACTGCACCCTCGGCCTCGGCGGCCACAGCGAGGCACTCCTGGAGAGGTTCCCCGACGCCCGGCTCGTCGCCCTCGACCGCGACAAGGAGGCGCTGCGCCTGTCCGGCGAGCGCCTCGCCCCCCACGGCGAGCGCGCCACCCTCGTCCACGCCGTCTACGACGAACTCCCCGAGGTGCTCGACAGGCTCGGCATCGCGCGCGTGCAGGGCGTCCTGTTCGACCTGGGCGTCTCCTCCATGCAGCTCGACGAGGCCGACCGCGGTTTCGCCTACGCCCAGGACGCCCCCCTGGACATGCGCATGGACCAGACGACCGGCGTCAGCGCCGCCGAGGTCCTCAACACCTACCCACCGGGCGAGCTCGTGCGCATCCTGCGGGCCTACGGCGAGGAGAAGCAGGCCAAGCGGATCGTGAGCGCGATCGTGCGCGAGCGGGAGAAGGAGCCGTTCAGCAACAGCGCGCGGCTCGTCGAGCTGATCCGCGACGCCCTGCCGCAGGCCGCCAAGCGCACCGGCGGCAACCCGGCCAAGCGCACCTTCCAGGCCCTGCGCATCGAGGTCAACGGCGAGCTCTCCGTCCTGGAACGGGCGATCCCCGCCGCCGTGAAGGCGCTCGACGTGGGCGGGCGGATCGCCGTGCTGTCGTACCACTCGCTGGAGGACCGGCTGGTCAAGCAGGTCTTCGCGGCGGGCGCGGCCACCACCGCGCCGCCCGGGCTGCCCGTCGTCCCCGAGCGCTACCAGCCGCGGCTCAAGCTGCTGACCCGCGGTGCCGAACTCCCCACCGAAGAGGAGATCGCCGAGAACCGGCGGGCGGCACCGGCGCGACTGCGCGGGGCCCAGCGCATCAGGGAGGACGTCGAGTGAGGCGTGTGCAGGCCGGACCGAGGGAGCGTGCGTGAGCGGCAAACCCGAACTGAAGGGGAGGGCGGCCCGGCTCGCGCGGCTCCTGCCGACCGGCCCCGGGCAGGCGGCCCGCACGCCTTTCGTCCTCCTGGTCGTCCTCCTCCTCGGCGGCGGTCTCATCGCCCTCCTGGTGCTGAACTCGGCCCTCAGCGAGGGCGCGTTCCAACTCGACGACCTCCAGCGCGGAACCAAGAACCTCACCGACGAGGAGCAGGCCCTCCAGCGGGACATCGACGCCTACTCCGCCCCCGACGCCCTGCAGCGCCGCGCCCGCGAGCTCGGCATGGTGCCCGGCGGCGACCCCGCCTTCCTCGACCCCGACGGCACCGTCAAGGGCGTCCCCAGCGCCGCTCCCGGTGTCCGGCAGCCCGCCGCGCACACCCCCCTGGTCCTCGCCCCCGAGGCCATGCCCAACGGCCTCGCCCCGACCCCCGGCAGGTGACCGAAGTGTCCGACAGGCAACCGCCGCGTCGCCGCGTGCCCGGGCCCGCACGGCCCGCCCGCCCCGACGCCCGGCGCCGCCCCGGCCCCGGTGCCCGTCCGGCCCGGCGCCCGGGACAGGGCCGCCCGCCGGCGTCCAAGCCGCTGCGGCTGGGCAGCCCCCGCCCCCGCCTGCGGCTGGTGGGACTCGCGCTGACCCTGGTCCTGGCCGCCTTCGTCGTACGGCTGTTCCAGGTGCAGGCCGTCGACGCGAGCACGTACGCCGCCAAGGCCGAGCAGAACCGGTACGTCGGGCAGGTGCTGGCCGCGGACCGGGGCGAGATCACCGACCGGTCCGGCGTGGCCCTCGCGACCAGCGAGGACGCCTACGACATCACCGCCGACCCCACGATGTTCGCCCCCGGCATGCTGAAGATCGCGGACGGGCCCGAGCAGGCGGCCGCACTCCTCGCGCCGATCCTCGGCCAGGAGCAGGAGGACCTGGTCAAGAAGCTGCGTCCGAAGAACACGGCCCTGCGCTACGTCAAGCTGGCCTCCCGCCAGACCCCGCAGGTCTGGAAGCAGATCAAGGACCTCAAGTCCGCACTCGCCAAGAAGGCCGAGACGGACAAGTCCACGCCCAACGTCCTGTCCGGCGTCTTCTCCGTCGCCACCAGCAAGCGCGTGTATCCCGGCGGTGACCTCGCCGCCGGGATACTGGGCTGGGTCAACGGCGAGGGCAAGCCCGGCGGCGGCATCGAACTGCAGCTGAACAAGCAGCTCGCCGGCAAGGACGGCAAGATCCGCTACGCCCAGTCCGGCGGCCGTCTCGTGCCCACCGCGGGCTCCACCGAGACACCCGCCGTCCCCGGCAGCGACGTCGAGCTCACCATCGACCGCGACATCCAGTGGGCCGCCCAGAACGCCATCAGCGAGCAGGTGAAGGAGTCCGCGGCCGACCGCGGCTACGTCATCGTCCAGGACACCCGCACCGGGCAGGTCCTGGCCATGGCCAACTCGCCCGGCTTCGACCCGAACGACCTGTCCGACGCCGACCCGGCCGCCCTGGGCAACGCCGCCGTCCAGGACGCCTTCGAGCCCGGCTCCACCGCCAAGGTCATGTCGATGGCGGCCGTCCTCCAGCAGAACGTCGCCACGCCCGGGACCCACGTGGTCGTGCCCAACCGGCTGCACCGCGGCGACCGGCTCTTCAAGGACGACATCGACCACCCGACCTGGTACCTCACGCTCAACGGCGTCCTCGCCAAGTCCAGCAACATCGGCACGATCCTCGCCACCGGACAGCTCGGCAAGACCCAGGCCCAGGCCAACAAGGTCCTCTACGACTACCTGCGCAAGTTCGGCCTCGGCAGCTACACCGGGCTCGGCTTCCCCGGCGAGACCAAGGGCATCCTCGCCCCGCCCGACAAGTGGTCCACCTCCCAGCAGTACACGATCCCTTTCGGCCAGGGCGTCTCCATCAACGCCATGCAGGCGGCCTCCGTGTACTCGACCATCGCCAACGGCGGCGTCCGCATCCAGCCCACCCTCGTCCGCGGCACCAGAGGCCCCGACGGCCAGTTCACGCCCGCCCCGAAACCCGAGAAGAACCGGGTCGTCAGCGACAGAACGGCGAAGACCCTCGCCCAGATGCTGGAGTCCGTCGTGGACGACGAAGAGGGCACCGGCACCAAGGCGCGCATCCCCGGCTACCGCGTCGCGGGCAAGACGGGTACCGCCAACCGTGTGGATCCGGCCACCGGCAAGTACCGCGGCTACACCTCGTCGTTCGCCGGGTTCGCGCCCGCCGACAAGCCCCGCGTCACCGTCTACTGCGCCATCCAGAACGCCACCCGGGGCAGCTACTTCGGCGGGCAGATCTGCGGACCCGTCTACAAGAAGGTCATGGAGTTCGCACTGAAGTCCCTCCAGGTCCCGCCGACCGGCGCCAAGGCCGCGAAACTGCCCGTCTCCTTCAAACAGTGATCAGGGCCGACATGCCCTGATCAGCACTCAGCCCCACGAGCCACCAGGACCGCCTCCGTGACGACGATCACCCCCGACCCCGGCAACCAGAGCAGCACCGGCCCCTCACTTCGCCCGGAGGCGGGTACGCCCGGTACGCTCACCGCCGTGCCACACGCTGATCAGTCCCAAACCACCCAGAAGGGCCATCCCGTGACATACCCCGGGCCGCCCAGGCCGGTTCAGGTCTCCGCCACACCCCTCGCGGAACTCGCCGGTCAGCTGGGTGCCCCCACGCCGGAGACCGCCGCCGAGGTCACGGGCATCACCCACGACTCGCGCGCCGTGCGCCCCGGCGACCTGTACGCCGCCCTCCCGGGGGCCCGGGTGCACGGTGCCGATTTCGTCAACCAGGCCGCGGGCCTCGGTGCCGCCGCCGTGCTGACCGACCCGACGGGCGCCGAGCGCGCCGCCGCGTCCGGTCTGCCGGTCCTGGTCGTCGACGACCCTCGCGCGCAGATGGGCGAGCTGGCCGCCACGATCTACGGCCACCCCGGCCGGGACCTGCTCCAGATCGGCATCACCGGCACCTCCGGCAAGACCACCACCGCCTACCTCGTCGAAGGCGGCCTGAAGACGGTTCGGTCCACCGGCCTGATCGGCACGGTCGAGATGCGCATCGGCGACGAGCGCATCAAGTCCGAGCGCACCACCCCCGAAGCCACCGACCTCCAGGCCCTGTTCGCCGTCATGCGCGAACGCGGTGTGGACGCGGTCGCCATGGAGGTCTCCAGCCACGCCCTGGTCCTCGGGCGGGTCGACGGCTGCGTCTTCGACATCGGCGTCTTCACCAACCTCAGCCCGGAACACATGGAGTTCCACTCGGGCATGGAGGACTACTTCCAGGCCAAGGCGCAGCTGTTCACGCCGGAGCGCGGCAAACTCGGCGTGGTCAACGTCGACGACGAGTACGGCCGCAGGCTGGCGAAGGAGGCCACCGTCCCGGTCGTCACCTACTCCGCCGAGGGCCACCCCGACGCCGACTGGCGCGCCGAGGACGTCCAGGTCGGCCGGCTGGACTCGACGTTCACCGTCATCGGCCCCAAGGGCGAGCGGATCAGCGCCAAGTCGCCGCTGCCCGGGCCGTTCAACGTGGCCAACACCCTCGCAGCGATCGTCGCCCTCGCCGTCGCCGGCCTCGACCCGCAGGCCGCCGCCGACGGCGTCGCCGCCGTCCCGGGCGTCCCGGGCCGCCTCGAGCGCGTGGACGCCGGGCAGCCCTACCTCGCGGTCGTCGACTACGCCCACAAGACCGACGCCGTCGAGTCCGTGCTGCGCGCCCTGCGCAAGGTCACCGAGGGCAGACTGCACATCGTCCTCGGCTGCGGTGGCGACCGGGACAAGACCAAGCGCGAGCCCATGGGCGCCGCCGCGGCGCGGCTCGCCGACACCGCCGTACTGACCTCCGACAACCCCCGCGGCGAGGACCCCCTCGCGATCCTCGCCACGATGCTCCAGGGGGCGGCGTCCGTGCCCGCGCACGAGCGTGGCGAGGTGCAGGTCTTCGAGGACCGGGCCGCGGCGATCGCCGCCGCCGTGGCCCGCGCCGAGCCCGGCGACACCGTGCTGGTCGCGGGCAAGGGCCACGAGCAGGGCCAGGACATCGCCGGGGTGGTCCGTCCCTTCGACGACCGCCAGGTGCTCCGCGAAGCCATCCAGAAGACCCAGGGATGAAAATCCAGAAGACCCAGGGGATGAACTTGTGATCGCCCTCTCCCTCGCCGAGATCGCAGAAGTCGTCGGCGGGCAGACGCACGACATACCGGATCCGTCCGTCCAGGTCACCGGGCCGGTGGTCCGGGACTCCCGAGAGGCGGGGCCGGGCAGCCTGTTCGTCGCCTTCGCCGGGGAACGCGTGGACGGCCACGACTTCGCGGCGGCGGTCGTCGAGGCGGGATCGGTGGCCGTGCTCGGCACCCGGCCCGTCGGCGTCCCCGCGATCGTCGTGGACGACGTCCAGAGCGCCCTCGGCGCCCTCGCGCGGCACGTCGTACAGCGGCTCGGCGCGACCCTCGTCGCCCTCACCGGCTCGGCGGGCAAGACCAGCACCAAGGACCTCATCGCGCAGGTGCTGCAGCGCAAGGCCCCCACGGTGTTCACGCCCGGCTCGCTCAACAACGAGATCGGGCTGCCGCTGACCGCGCTCAGCGCCACCGAGGAGACGCGGTTCCTCGTCCTGGAGATGGGCGCCCGCGGCATCGGGCACATCCGCTACCTCACCGGCCTGACACCCCCGAAGGTCGGTCTCGTCCTCAACGTCGGCAGCGCCCACATCGGCGAGTTCGGCGGCCGCGAGCAGATCGCACAGGCCAAGGGCGAACTCGTCGAGGCCCTGCCGTCCGAGGCCGAGGGCGGCACCGCGATCCTCAACGCGGACGACCCCTACGTACGGGCCATGGCCTCCCGTACGAAGGCGAAGGTGCTCTTTTTCGGAGAGTCCGGCGAAGCGGACGTCTCTGCCGAGAACGTGCGACTCACGGACACCGGACAGCCCTCGTTCAGGCTTCACACACCCTCCGGTGCAAGTGATGTGACCATGCGCCTGTACGGTGAGCACCACGTGTCGAACGCGCTCGCCGCGGCCGCCGTCGCCCACGAGTTGGGCATGTCCGCTGACGAGATCGCCGTCGCGCTCTCCGAGGCGGGCTCCCTCTCCCGCTGGCGGATGGAGGTCACCGAGCGCCCGGACGGCGTGACGGTCGTCAACGACGCCTACAACGCGAACCCCGAGTCCATGAAGGCCGCACTGCGCGCGCTGGCGGCCATGGGCAAGGGACGTCGTACGTGGGCGGTGCTCGGCAAGATGGCCGAGCTCGGGGACGAGGCTCTCGCCGAGCACGACGCGGTCGGACGGCTCGCCGTCCGGCTCAACGTCAGCAAGCTCGTCGCGGTCGGTGGCAGGGAAGCCGCCTGGCTGCAACTGGGCGCATATAACGAGGGTTCGTGGGGTGAGGAGTCGGTGCACGTGTCCGACGCACAGGCGGCGGTCGACCTGTTGCGCAGCGAGCTGCGCCCGGGGGACGTCGTGCTCGTGAAGGCGTCCCGTTCGGTCGGCCTCGAGAGCGTGGCGCAGGCGCTCATCGAGACCGGTGCCGAGGGTGAGGTTTCCGCCCGATGATGAAGCAGATCCTGTTCGCAGGAGTCATTGGTCTCTTTCTCACGCTGGTCGGCACCCCGCTGCTGATCAAGCTGCTCGCGCGCAAGGGCTACGGCCAGTACATCCGTGACGACGGCCCGCGCGAGCACGCCAGCAAGCGCGGTACGCCGACCATGGGCGGTATCGCCTTCATACTGGCGACGGTCGCCGCGTACTTCCTGGCCAAGGTGATCACGGGCTATCTGGACCCGGACGTCGACGCGGCCCCCACCTTCTCGGGCCTGCTGGTGCTCGGACTGATGGTCGGCATGGGCCTGGTCGGCTTCCTCGACGACTACATCAAGATCGTCAAGCGGCGTTCGCTCGGTCTGCGCGCCAAGGCGAAGATGGCCGGCCAGCTGATCGTCGGCGTCAGCTTCGCGGTGCTGTCGCTGCAGTTCGCGGACAACCGCGGCAACACCCCGGCCTCCACGAAGCTGTCGTTCATCACGGACTTCGGCTGGACGATCGGCCCCGTGCTGTTCGTGGTCTGGGCGCTGTTCATGATCCTCGCGATGTCGAACGGCGTGAACCTGACCGACGGTCTGGACGGTCTGGCCACCGGCGCCTCGGTCCTCGTCTTCGGTGCCTACACCTTCATCGGTGTTTGGCAGTTCCAGGAGTCCTGCGCCAACGCGCAGACGCTGACCAACCCGGGCGCCTGCTTCGAGGTGCGGGACCCCCTCGACCTCGCGGTGGTGGCCTCCGCGCTGATGGGCGCCTGCCTCGGCTTCCTGTGGTGGAACACCTCGCCGGCCAAGATCTTCATGGGTGACACCGGTTCGCTCGCGCTCGGCGGTGTGCTCGCCGGCCTCGCGATCTGCTCCCGCACCGAGCTGCTGATCGCCCTCCTCGGCGGCCTGTTCGTCCTGATCACCATGTCGGTGGTCATCCAGGTCGGCTCCTTCAAGCTCACGGGCAAGCGCGTCTTCCGGATGGCGCCACTCCAGCACCACTTCGAACTCAAGGGCTGGTCCGAAGTGCTCGTCGTGGTCCGCTTCTGGATCATCCAGGGCATTTGTGTGATTGTCGGACTTGGCCTCTTCTACGCAGGATGGGCAGCGGACAAGTGACCTCCTCGGAGCCCTTCGACTTCCAGGGCAAGCACGTCACCGTCGCCGGGCTCGGCGTCTCCGGCGTCCCGGCGGCCAAGGTGCTGCACGGCCTCGGCGCGATCGTCACGGTCGTCAACGACGGCGCCGACGAGCGCGCGCGGACGCAGGCGGCCGAACTGGAGGCGCTCGGTGTCACCGTGCGCCTCGGCGACGGCGAGACCTTGCCGGAGGGCACCGAGCTGATCGTCACCGCGCCCGGCTGGCAGCCGGACAAGCCGCTGTTCGCGGCGGCGGCGCAGGCGGGCGTGCCCGTCTGGGGCGACGTCGAACTGGCCTGGCGCCTGCGCGGACCCGACGCCGCCGACTGGCTCGCCGTCACCGGCACCAACGGCAAGACCACCACCGTCCAGATGCTGGCGTCCATCCTGAAGGCGGCGGGCCTGCGCACCGCCGCCGTCGGCAACATCGGCGTCTCCCTGCTGGACGCGGTGCTCGGCGAGGAGCGGTACGACGTCCTGGCCGTGGAGCTGTCCAGCTACCAGCTCCACTGGGCGCCCTCCCTGCGCGCCCACTCGGCCGCCGTGCTGAACCTCGCCCCCGACCACCTCGACTGGCACGGCTCCATGGCGGCGTACGCCGCCGACAAGGGCCGCATCTACGAGGGCAACCGCATCGCCTGCGTCTACAACGTGGCCGACAAAGCCACCGAGGACCTGGTCCGCGAGGCCGATGTCGAGGAGGGCTGCCGCGCCGTCGGCTTCACCCTCGGTACGCCCGCGCCCTCCCAACTCGGCGTCGTCGAGGGCATCCTGGTCGACCGCGCCTTCGTCGAGAACCGGCAGAAGAACGCCCAGGAGCTCGCCGAGGTCGCCGACGTCGATCCGCCGGCCCCGCACAACATCGCCAACGCCCTCGCGGCCGCGGCCCTCGCCCGCGCCTACGGCGTGCCCGCCAAGGCCGTACGGGACGGCCTGCGGGCGTTCACCCCGGACGCGCACCGCATCGCGCACGTCGCGGACGTGGACGGCGTCGCCTGGATCGACGACTCCAAGGCCACCAACACCCATGCCGCGGAAGCCTCGTTGGCGGCGTACGAACCGATCGTGTGGATCGCGGGCGGACTCGCGAAGGGCGCCACCTTCGACGAGCTGGTCGCCAAGTCGGCGAAGCGGCTGCGGGCCGCCGTGCTGATCGGCGCGGACCGCGCGCTCATCCGGGAAGCCCTGGCGCGACACGCCCCGGAGGTACCCGTCGTCGACCTCGACCGGACCGACACTGGGGCGATGCGCGCGGCGGTCCAGGAGGCGCGGAAACTCGCTCAGCCGGGCGACACGGTGCTGCTGGCTCCGGCCTGTGCCTCGATGGACATGTTCGCCAACTACAACAAGCGCGGGGACGCCTTCGCGGACGCCGTCCGTGAGCTCGGCTCCGCCGACGGCTGACCCGGGTCCGCCTCGCCCGGCGGCGGTGCCGGGCGTACCTGGGAGGGACGCGTGACACGGATGTGGCTGGTGCCCGAGCGGCCTGGGGGCGTGCACCGCGCACCGCTCCCCTCCGGCACGGCAGGGTGAGCCGCGATGCCCACCAGCCGCACCGGACGGCCTCCGACCCCCCGCGCCCCCAAGCGCCCCGCCACGCCACGGCCCGCGCGTGAGAACGGCGTCCTGAGCCTCTACATCCGCGCGCGCAGGGGCTGGGACCGGCCGCTGACCGCCTACTACCTGATCCTCGGCGGCAGTCTGCTGATCACCGTGCTGGGACTGGTGATGGTCTACTCGGCCTCCCAGATCACCGCACTGCAGATGTCGCTGCCGGGTTCGTACTTCTTCCGCAAGCAGTTGCTCGCGGCGGGCATCGGCACCGGACTGCTGTTCGCGGCCTCGCGGATGCCGGTGAGACTCCACCGGGCGCTCGCCTACCCCATCCTCGCGGGCGCCGTCTTCCTGATGGCCCTGGTGCAGGTCCCGGGGATAGGGGTGTCGGTCAACGGCAACCAGAACTGGATCTCCCTCGGCGGCTCCTTCCAGATCCAGCCCAGCGAGTTCGGCAAGCTCGCCCTCGTGCTGTGGGGCGCGGACCTGCTCGCCCGCAAGCAGGACAGGAAGCTGCTGACCCAGTGGAAGCACATGCTCGTGCCGCTGGTGCCGGCCGCCTTCATGCTGCTCGGTCTGATCATGATCGGCGGCGACATGGGCACCGCCATCATCCTCACGGCCATCCTGTTCGGCCTGCTCTGGCTGGCCGGCGCCCCCACGCGGCTGTTCGCCGGGGTGCTGTCGATCGCCGCCGTCCTCGGCCTGATCCTCATCAAGACCAGCCCCAACCGCATGGCCCGCCTGCAGTGCCTGGGCGCCACCGAACCCCAGTCGGGGCCCGTCGACTGCTGGCAGGCCGTGCACGGGATCTACGCCCTCGCCTCGGGCGGAATCTTCGGCTCCGGACTGGGTGCCAGTGTGGAGAAATGGGGACAACTCCCCGAGGCCCACACCGACTTCATCTTCGCCGTCACCGGCGAGGAACTGGGCCTTGCGGGGACGCTGTCGGTACTCGCCCTCTTCGCGGCTCTAGGCTATGCGGGTATCCGCGTGGCCGGACGCACGGAGGACCCCTTCGTCAGGTATGCCGCGGGAGGCGTGACCACCTGGATCACGGCCCAGGCCGTGATCAACATCGGTGCGGTGCTCGGTCTGCTGCCGATCGCCGGCGTCCCCCTCCCGCTGTTCTCCTACGGGGGATCCGCCCTGCTGCCGACCATGTTCGCCATCGGGCTGCTGATCGCCTTCGCGCGTCAGGACCCCGCTGCGCGGATGGCGCTTGCGATGCGGCAACCCCGCTTTGGTAGAAAGCGGGGGGCGGGGGGCACCGGTTCCGGTCGGAGTCCCCGGAGATGGAACACGATGCGACGGCGCGCCTCGGCGGCGCGCTCGTCCGGAGAGCGGTGAATTTCGGTGCATGTCGTACTCGCTGGCGGAGGAACCGCGGGCCACATCGAGCCCGCGCTCGCCCTCGCGGACGCCCTGCGCAGGCAGGACCCGAGCGTGGGCATCACGGCCCTGGGCACGGAGCGGGGCCTCGAGACCCGTCTCGTACCCGAGCGCGGGTACGAACTCGCGCTGATCCCCGCCGTACCGCTGCCGCGCAAGCCCACCCCCGAGCTGATCACGGTCCCCGGCCGGCTGCGCGGCACCATCAAGGCGACCGAGCAGATCCTGGAGCGCACCAGGGCGGACGCCGTGGTCGGCTTCGGCGGCTACGTCGCCCTGCCCGGCTACCTCGCGGCCAAGCGCCTGGGCGTGCCGATCGTGATCCACGAGGCCAACGCCCGCCCGGGCCTGGCCAACAAGATCGGCTCGCGGTACGCCAGCCAGGTCGCCGTCTCCACGCCCGACAGCAAGCTGCGGGGCGCCCGCTACATCGGCATCCCGCTGCGCCGCTCCATCGCCACCTTGGACCGCGCCGCCGTACGGCCGGAGGCCCGGGCCGCGTTCGGGCTCGACCCGAACCTGCCCACGCTGCTGGTCACCGGCGGCTCGCAGGGCGCCCGCCGCCTGAACGAGGTCGTCCAGCAGGTCGCGCCCTGGCTCCAGCAGGCCGGGATCCAGATCCTGCACGCGGTCGGCCCGAAGAACGAACTGCCGCACGTCCAGCAGATGCCGGGGATGCCCCCCTATGTCCCGGTAAGTTACCTGGACCGGATGGACCTCGCGTACGCCGCGGCCGACATGATGCTCTGCCGTGCGGGCGCGATGACCGTCGCCGAACTCTCCGCCGTCGGGCTCCCGGCCGCCTACGTCCCGCTGCCCATCGGCAACGGAGAACAGCGGCTCAACGCCCAGCCGGTGGTCAAGGCCGGCGGCGGACTGCTGGTCGACGACGCGGAACTGACTCCCGAGTGGGTCCAGCAGAACGTCCTGCCCGTGCTCGCCGACCCGCACCGGCTGTACCAGATGTCCCGCGCCGCCGCCGAGTTCGGCCGCCGGGACGCCGACGACCTGCTCGTCGGCATGGTGTACGAGGCGATCGCCGCCAATCGTGCACACCGATAGGACTGTATGACGGAAGGCAGGGAGCGTGGCCGGATCGACCACCGCCGAACGCGGTGAACGCAAGCAGGAGTCGTCCGGCCCGCCGCCCCGCCTGCGGTCGAGGCGCGCGCGGCTCCGCGCGATCGTCCTCCTGGGCCTCGCCCTGGTCTTCCTCGGCATCCCGACGGTCTGGCTGTTCTACGGCTCCGACTGGCTGCGCGCCGAGCAGGTCTCCGTCTCCGGCACCCGCGTCCTGACACCGTCTCAGGTCGAAGCGGCGGCCGAGGTGCCGTTCGGGAAGCCGCTGATTTCCGTCGACACCGATGCGATCGAGACGCGACTGCGCCGGAAATTGCCCCGAATTGACGCGGTTGACGTGGTCCGTTCCTGGCCCCATGGAATCGACCTGAAAGTGGTTGAGCGGACTCCGGTTCTGATTGTCCAAAAGGGCGGAAAGTTCGTCGAAGTGGACGATGACGGTGTCCGCTTCGCCATGGTTTCAGAAGCCCCGAAAGGCATCCCGGCACTGGAATTGACGCTCGACCGGTCCGGCGCCGCCGCCGCGAGCCTGCGCCGCTTCGGCGAGCCCCGGCTGGTGCGCGAGGCCGTCGGCGTCGCCCGCGCGCTTCCGGCCGCCGTCGCGCACGAGACACGGACCGTCAAGGTCCGTTCCTACGACGCCATCTCGCTGGAGTTGAGGGACGGCCGCACGGTCGTCTGGGGAAGCAGCGAGAAGGGCGCCGCGAAGGCCCGTACGCTCACCGCTCTGATGAAAGCCTCGCCCGATGCGGGGTACTTCGACGTGAGTGTCCCCACCGCACCCGCGTCAGCACGGAGTTGACGCACATCCGCGCAGGCCAGCACCCTGGTTGGGCAGTGCTACGGCTGATCACATAGGGTGAAAAGAAAAACGGGAGGTTCGGCGTGTTCGTTGAACGCGCGCCACTTGTCGACTTAGTGTCCTGTTCAGAAGACTCCAAGGAACGGACACACTGGTAACCCTAAACTTCAGGGTTAGGGTTCGGGTCGGCGATACGGACCGTCCCATTCGGCATCAGTCGTCGGGTCGCGGGGCGCAGGGCGTCACGCTGATTCGGCGACACGTAACTCGAGGCGAGAGGCCTTCGACGTGGCAGCACCGCAGAACTACCTCGCAGTCATCAAAGTCATCGGTGTCGGCGGCGGTGGTGTCAATGCCATCAACCGGATGATCGAGGTCGGTCTCAAGGGCGTCGAGTTCATCGCCATCAACACCGACGCGCAAGCTCTGTTGATGAGCGACGCCGACGTCAAGCTGGACGTCGGCCGTGAACTCACCCGCGGACTCGGCGCCGGAGCCAACCCGGACGTGGGCCGCAAGGCCGCCGAGGACCACCGCGAGGAGATCGAGGAGGTCCTCAAGGGGGCCGACATGGTCTTCGTGACGGCCGGTGAAGGCGGCGGCACCGGCACCGGCGGCGCGCCCGTCGTGGCCAACATCGCGCGCAATCTGGGTGCCCTCACCATCGGTGTGGTCACGCGCCCGTTCACCTTCGAGGGACGGCGTCGCGCGAACCAGGCCGAGGACGGCATCGCCGAACTCCGCGAAGAGGTCGACACCCTCATCGTCATCCCGAACGACCGGCTGCTGTCCATCTCGGACCGCCAGGTCTCGGTGCTGGACGCCTTCAAGTCGGCCGACCAGGTCCTGCTCTCCGGTGTCCAGGGCATCACCGACCTCATCACCACCCCCGGCCTCATCAACCTCGACTTCGCCGACGTCAAGTCGGTCATGTCCGAGGCCGGCTCGGCCCTCATGGGCATCGGCTCGGCCCGCGGCGACGACCGCGCGGTGGCCGCGGCCGAGATGGCGATCTCCTCGCCGCTGCTGGAGGCGTCCATCGACGGCGCCCGCGGTGTGCTGCTCTCCATCTCCGGTGGCTCCGACCTCGGCCTGTTCGAGATCAACGAGGCCGCCCAGCTGGTGAGCGAGGCAGCCCACCCCGAGGCCAACATCATCTTCGGCGCGGTGATCGACGACGCCCTCGGCGACGAGGTGCGGGTCACCGTGATCGCGGCCGGCTTCGACGGCGGCCAGCCGCCCGCCAAGCGGGACAACGTCCTCGGCTCCTCCTCGGCCAAGCGCGAGGAGCCGGCCCCGGTACGGCAGACCGAGAGCCGTCCGTCCTTCGGATCGCTCGGCAGCGTGACCCCGAAGGAGGACCCGGAGCCCGCTCCGGAGCCGGTCAAGGACATCCCGGTCGCCCCGCCGGTCACGCCGGCGCCGCGGACCTACTCGGACAGCGCGGCCGAGGAACTGGACGTACCGGACTTCCTCAAGTGATCCTTCAGTCGTGATAGGACAGCGCGAGAGCGCGAGCGGCGCGCACTTCGGCTTCACCGACCGGTGGGGCGGGGTGAGCGCCGCTCCGTATGAGGAGCTCAACCTCGGCGGAGCGGTCGGTGACGATCCCGACGCCGTACGCACCAACCGGGAGCTGGCCGCCAAGCACCTGGGCGTCGAACCGGACCGGGTCGTCTGGATGAACCAGGTGCACGGGGCCGATGTGGCGGTGGTGGACGGACCGTCGGGATCGTCGACCGGGATCCCGCCGGTCGACGCGATCGTGACCACGCGCCGGGGGCTCGCCCTCGCCGTGCTCACCGCCGACTGCGTGCCGGTGCTGCTCGCCGACCCCGTGGCCGGGATCGCCGCCGCGGCCCACGCGGGCCGGCCCGGCATGATCGCCGGAGTCGTCCCGGCCGCGCTGCGCGCGATGACGGAACTGGGCGCCGAGCCCTCCCGGATCGTCGCCCGCACCGGGCCCACCGTCTGCGGCCGGTGCTACGAAGTGCCCGAGGCGATGCGCGCCGAGGTGTCCGCCGTCGAGCCGGCGGCGTACGCCGAGACCAGTTGGGGCACACCGGCGGTCGATGTGAGCGCCGGAGTGCACGCCCAGCTCGAACGGCTCGGGGTGCGCGACCGGGAGCAGTCGCCGGTGTGCACGCTGGAGTCGCGCGATCACTTCTCGTACCGCCGCGACCGCACCACCGGTCGGCTCGCGGGTTATGTGTGGTTGGACTGACAGGACATGACGGACCGTAAGGACGAACTCGCCGCGAATCTGGCGAAAGTGGAGCGGCGCATCGCCGACGCGTGCGCGGCCGCGGGGCGGGCGCGCGACGAGGTGACCCTGATCGTGGTCACCAAGACCTACCCCGCGAGCGACGTGCGGATCCTCGCGGAACTCGGTGTGCGGCACGTCGCCGAGAACCGCGACCAGGACGCGGCCCCCAAGGCCGCGGCCTGCTCGGATCTGCCTCTCACCTGGCACTTCGTGGGTCAACTCCAGACCAACAAGGTGCGCTCGGTGGTCGGTTACGCGGATTTCGTGCAGTCCGTCGATCGTTCCAAGCTCGTCACAGCTTTGTCGAAGGAGGCCGTCCGGACCGGGCGGGAACTGGGATGCCTCCTCCAGGTCGCACTCGACGCCGGTGAGAGCGCCCGGGGCGAGCGGGGCGGCGTCGCGCCCGACGGGATCGGGGAGTTGGCCGATCGCGTGGCCGGCGCGCCGGGGCTCCGGCTCGACGGACTGATGACCGTCGCGCCGCTCACGGGCGAGTACGCCGGGCGCGAACTGGCGGCCTTCGAGCGGTTGATGGTTTTGTCGACCGACCTGCGCCGGAGTCACCGGACTGCCACCATGGTCTCGGCAGGGATGAGTACGGACCTCGAACAGGCCGTGGCGGCCGGAGCGACACATGTGCGCGTCGGCAGCGCGGTACTCGGAGTCCGCCCCAGGCTCGGGTAACGTCGCCAAGAAGTCGGACCACAGCAGAAAATATGGTCATTGCCGCCGAAAGGCGGATTCAAGGACCACGTGGATCGCGGGCACTTGGCAGTCGTCAGCCGATCCACCACAGAGCGGAGGACTCAGAGCATGGCCGGCGCGATGCGCAAGATGGCGGTCTACCTCGGCCTCGTGGAGGACGATGGGTACGAGGGCCGCGGATTCGACCCCGACGACGACTTCGAACCCGAACTGGACCCGGAGCCCGAGCGGGACCATCGACGGCACGAGCCGTCCCACCAGCCGCACGTCTCACATCAGCCCCAAAGGGACGAAGAGGTACGAGTCGCACAGCCGCCCGCACCTCGCGAACCGGCCGCCCGCTCCGCTTCGCTACCCGCGGAATCCAGCCGCCCGGCGCGCATCGCGCCCGTGGCGTCCATCACACAAGAACGCGCAAATCTGGAGAAGAACGCACCGGTGATCATGCCCAAGGTCGTGTCCGAACGAGAGCCTTACCGGATCACCACGCTTCACCCACGGACCTACAACGAGGCCCGTACCATCGGGGAACACTTCCGTGAAGGCACCCCGGTGATCATGAATCTGACTGAGATGGACGACACAGATGCGAAGCGACTTGTCGACTTTGCGGCAGGTTTGGTGTTTGGTCTTCACGGCAGTATCGAGCGGGTGACGCAGAAGGTGTTCCTGTTGTCGCCTGCTAACGTCGATGTCACGGCGGAGGACAAGGCCCGCATCGCAGAGGGCGGGTTCTTCAACCAGAGCTGAGACGCACCACCGGAACAGCAGTACCGAGCAGGGCACAGGGGAGAGGGAAGCAAGAGGTCATGAGCGTGGTTTTGGATGTCGTCTACATCGCGCTGATGTGTTTCCTCATCGTGCTCATCTTCCGACTGGTCATGGACTATGTCTTCCAGTTCGCCCGCTCATGGCAACCCGGCAAGGCGATGGTGGTCGTTCTGGAGGCCACCTACACTGTCACCGATCCACCGCTCAAGCTTCTGCGGCGGGTCATTCCGCCGCTGCGTCTCGGGGGCGTGGCGCTAGACCTGTCCTTCTTCGTACTGATGATCATCGTCTACATCCTGATCTCGATCGTGAGCCGGCTGTGATGAGCGATGTGACCTACCGTCTTGCCGAATGCCGACGACTACGTTGAGGTGAAGAGATGCCGTTGACCCCCGAGGACGTGCGGAACAAGCAGTTCACGACCGTCCGCCTCCGAGAAGGCTATGACGAGGACGAGGTCGATGCCTTCCTCGACGAGGTCGAAGCCGAACTGACCCGCCTGCTCCGCGAGAACGAGGACCTGCGCGCCAAACTGGCCGCGGCCACGCGCGCTGCTGCGCAGAACCAGCAGAACATGCGCAAGCCTCCGGAGCCGCAGCAGGATCAGCAGCAACAGCAGCAGGGTATGCGCGGTCCGGGTGGTCCTGTCCCCGCCGGCATATCGGGCCCGCCGCAGCAGCAGATGGGTGGCCCCATGGGTGGTCCGCCCCAGCTGCCGAGCGGTGCCCCGCAGCTGCCCGCCGGCCCCGGCGGTCAGGGTGGACCTCAGGGTCCCGGTCCGATGGGCCAGGGTCCGGGTCCGATGGGCCAGCCCCCGATGCAGCAGCAGATGGGCGGCCCCATGGGCGGCCCCGGCCCCATGGGCGGTCCGATGGGCGGCCCCGGTCAGCAAGGCCCCGGTGGCGACAGCGCCGCCCGTGTCCTCTCGCTGGCCCAGCAGACCGCCGACCAGGCGATCGCCGAGGCTCGTTCCGAGGCCAACAAGATCGTCGGCGAGGCGCGTTCGCGTGCCGAGGGTCTGGAGCGTGACGCCCGTGCCAAGGCCGACGCCCTGGAGCGGGACGCGCAGGAGAAGCACCGCGTCGCGATGGGCTCCCTGGAGTCCGCCCGCGCCACGCTGGAGCGCAAGGTCGAGGACCTGCGCGGCTTCGAGCGCGAGTACCGCACGCGCCTGAAGTCGTACCTGGAGTCGCAGCTGCGCCAGCTGGAGACCCAGGCCGACGACTCGCTGGCCCCGCCGCGCACCCCGGCGACCGCGTCCCTCCCGCCGTCCCCGGCGCCTTCCATGGCTCCGGCCGGCGCGAGCGCCCCGTCCTACGGTGGTGGCAACCAGACGATGGGCGGCGCACCCTCGCCGTCCGGTCCGTCCTACGGCGGTCAGCAGCAGATGTCGCCGGCGATGACCCAGCCGATGGCGCCGGTCCGTCCGCAGGGCCCGTCCCCGATGGGTCAGGCGCCCTCGCCGATGCGGGGCTTCCTGATCGACGAGGATGACAACTGACGGCCTGATGGCACATCGGTTTCGCGCTCCAATCTGCTCAACCCCGTCGGAGTAGCCGGAACGCCAACAGGGCCCCGCCACCGGTCAGGTGGGCGGGGCCCTGCGATGCGAGGCAGGC
>NZ_JBEOXI010000123.1:0-24154 GCF_040296465.1 Streptomyces sp. NPDC002130 | reverse complement strand
TGCTGCCCTACGTCCTCGACGACTACGCCCTGCTGCCCTGCGGGGGCGCGCTGGGGCGCGGGTGCGGGCCGCTGGTGCTGACGCGGGCTGGCGGGTGTAGGTCAGCCGGCCGACCTCGTCGAACGTCGGCTCGACGTCGGCCCGGTCGCCCCACAGCGCGTCGACCTCGCGCTGCACCAGCTGGAGCGCGGCGGGGTGCTTGGCCAGGTAGTACAGCGCGAAGGACATGGCGCCGGAGGTGGTCTCGTGGCCGGCGATGAGGAACGTGATGACCTGGTTGCGGATGTTGGCGGTGTCGAGCGTGGTGCCGTCGGCCGGGTGCCGGGCGGTGAGCATCAGGCCGAGGAGGTCGTCGGAGTCGCTCTGGTCGGTGCCGGTGCGCGCGGCGATGACGTCGTCGACGACCCGGGCGAGGTAGGCGGAGTCCTCCCGGAAGGCCGCGTCCTGCTCCGAGTAGTCCTGGCCGGGGACGCGTGCCAGGCGGGTCATGCTCCACTCCAGGCAGCGGACCATCGACTGGACGAAGGGGTGCGGCTCGGCCCGTTCGAAGGAGCCGAAGTCGTAGCCGAAGCCGGCGAGTCCGATGGTGTCGAGCGTCATGCGGGTCATGTCGTCGGGCACGTTCACCGGCTTCCCGGCCAGGGCGTCGCGGTCCCAGGACGCGATGAGCCGGCGGGCCACCTCCAGCATCACGGGGTGGTAGGTGCGCATCGAGCCGAGTGCGAAGGCGGGCATGAGGATGTCGTGCGCCTTGGCCCAGTTGGGCTCGTCGTTGTACGCGGTGAACAGGCCGTCGGCGGCGAACTCGCGGACGTTGCCCAGACCGGGCCCGATGTGCTTGGCGAACCGCTGCTCGTCGGCGAGTTCGGCCACGAGGTCCAGGTCGCCCACGAACAGGGTGTCCCGCCCGTACAGCCGCCGCACGAGCACGGGCCCGTGCTCGCGCATCAGGTCCATGACCTGCTGGATGGGCGCACCGCCGGGTCCGGTGGCGGAGATGTCGGCGACGGGGACGCCGGGGAGGGTGTCGGCGGTCAGGGGGGTCTGTCCGGTGGGGGGCATGACGCGGCAACTGCCTTTCGCGGTACGGAAGTACTGCGCTCCAGCGTGATCCACCGGGCCCGGGAGGCGGCGCCCCGGCCCTACATGATTGTGTAGTACAAGCACAAGCGCCGCTCTTGCGCGGGAGCGGCCCGGCGTGGCAGGAGAAGCTCGTGAACCTGGCCCGGCACGAGGCCGTGACGTGGCGCAACCGCGCCCTGCTGCTGTTCGACCGGGTCGCGATGCCGGTCGCGGTGTGCGACGTGTACGGGGCGGTGCTGCTGGCCAATCCGGCGATGGCGGCGGAGTGCGGCAGGACGCCGGGGCGGCTGCGCGGCCGCGACGTGCTGGAGCTGTTCAGCCCGCGGGAGGCGACGCAGGTGGAGCGCATCGCCGAGGCCCTGCGCCTGCGCCGCCGCTCGCGCTACCAGGTGTCGGTGCGCTGGCGGGCCCCGGGTGGCGCGGAGCGCACCGGCGAACTGACGGCGGATCCGGTCAGCGACACGGCGGAGGACACCCCGGCCCTGCTGGTGATGCTCCGGGTGGACCCCGAACGCGCCCCCTCCCCCGCCGCCCCCGCGGAACAGGCCCGGGTCACCCCGACGGAGGCCCACATCCTGACCCTCCTGGCCGCCGGCGCCACCACGGCCCGGGCCTCTCGGGAGACCGGCCTCACCACCGACGGCGTGACCTACCACCTACGCCGCCTGTCGTCCCGCTGGCACGCGTCCAACCGCACGGAACTGGTGGCCCGGGCCTATGCGCTGGGGGTGCTCAGGCCGGGCGTTTGGCCGCCGGAGGCCTCGGGCGCCGAGGCCTGACGGAAAATCCGGTCGCCCCCCGCGTCGCGACTGTCTAATCTGACCTCGCCCCCAAAACCTAGGACCCCTAGGTTTGCGAAGACAACGTTCAGGAGCACCCATGCAGCCGCTCACCGAGCAGGACATCCGCGCCTCCTTCGTCAACTGCTCGAAGGGCGAGGCCAAGCGGCTTGCCGTGCCCAGGGATCTCGATGGGCGGCCCTGGGGCGATCTCGACTTCCTCGGGTGGCGGGATCCGGGGGCGCCGGACCGGAGCTATCTGGTGACCGAGCGGGACGGGCGGCTCGTGGGACTGGCGATGCGGTTCCAGGCCGCGCAGCGCGGGTTCCTGCACCGCAGCATGTGTTCGCTGTGCCTGACGACGCACCCGCGGGGCGGGGTCTCGCTGATGACCGCGCGGAAGGCGGGGCCGGCCGGGCGGGAGGGCAACTCCGTCGGCGCGTACATGTGCACCGACCTCGCCTGCTCCCTGTACGTACGCGGGAAGAAGACGCCGGAGCCGGGGTCCCGGTTCGAGGAGAGTCTCACCCTGGAGGAGCAGATCGCGCGGACCACGGGCAATCTGGCCGCCTTTCTCGACAAGGTGTACGCCTGAGCCCCTCGGTCGCCCGCGGTTTGCCCCGGCACTAACGTCCTTCATGAGCATCCTTCATGGATGTGTGCGACGGATGCGTTCGATGCGCCTGGGAAGGGGAACAGCCCGAGGATGCGAGAGGTACGTGAGTGGACGGCGCACGCCGAGCGGATCGTGCGGAAGCGTCGTGATCCGGTGGTCGTCCAGACGCTGCGGTCCGCGACGGCGGCGACGATCGCGTACGTCATCGCGCTGCGGCTGAGCCCCGAGCCGGCCCCTCTCACCGCGCCCCTGACGGCACTGCTGGTCGTCCAGGTGACGCTGTACGCCACGATCACCAACGGCTTCCGGCGGGTGAACGCCGTCGTCACGGGCGTGCTCGTCGCCATCGCGTTCAGCCTGCTGGTGGGCCTGACCTGGTGGAGCCTCGCGCTGCTCCTGGTGGCCTCGCTGGCCGTCGGACGGCTGGTCCGGGTGGAGGAGTACGTACCCGAGGTCGCGATCAGCGCGATGCTCGTCCTCGGAGTCACCACCGTCGGAGACACCGCCTGGGCCAGGGTGGTGGAGACCCTGATCGGCGCGTCCGTCGGGCTCGCCTGCAACCTGCTGCTGGCTCCGCCGGTGTGGGTGGAGGAGGCGGGCGAGTCGATCGAGGGCCTGTCCCGCCGGCTGCGGCAGCTGATGCTGCGGATGGGCGAGGAGGCCGCGGGCGGCACGCCCGTGGACCGCGCGGAGAAGCAGCTGCACGAGGCCCGCCGCCTGGACCACGACATCGTCGAGGTGGACGCGGCGCTGCGGCAGGCCGAGGACAGTCTGCGGCTCAACCCGCGCGTGCAGGACAGCGTGCTGCACCGGGTCGTGCTGCGCACCGGGCTGGACACGCTGGAGATCTGCACGGTCGTCCTGCGCGTGCTGGCCCGCTCCCTCACCGACCTCGCGAAGGAGCGCGAGCCCGAGCCGCCGTTCGAAGCGGAGACGGGCGCCGCCCTGGCACAGCTGCTGTCCGAGATCGCCGACGCCGTGGTGAGCTTCGCGGTGCTGGTCACCACGCACCTGAGCGCGAGCGCCGAGTCCGCGGAGGAACGGCTCGCCGCGGAACTGCGCACCGCCGCGGGCACCCGCGACAAGCTGGCCCTGCTGCTGCGCGAGGAGGCCGAGCGCGACCCGCGGCACTGGCAGCTTCCGGGAGCGGTCCTGACAGAGGTCAACCGCATCCTCGACGAGCTCGACACCGAGCACCGCACCCGCCGCCTGTTCGAGGAACTGGACCGCGTGTCGGGCGAGCAGCGGGCACGGATGCCCCGTCTGACGCGGCTGCGGGAGCGGCTGGGCGTCACGGAGCAGATGTGGCGGAACCGCGCGGGGTTCGGTGGGCGTACTCGCTGAGGGGAACGCCGGCAGGGGGCCGGCACCCGAGGCGAGGAGCGGACCATGGCCGACACGACCGTGCGGATCGACGGGAACACACTGCGGCTCCCCGGCGGGGTCGCGGTGCGGTTCATCCGCACGCTGCGCCTGCCGGAGACCGGTACGCATCCGCTGCCGCCGGGCCTCGGCGAGTTCCCGGTGCGGCGCATCGCGGACTACGCGGACAGGGTCCCCGAGGAGTGGCGGGCACGCGGCGGTGTGATGCTGCCGGTGTATCTGCGCGAGGCGATGTGGCTGAGCTTCGCGGGCACCTCGGAGCCGGCCGCGCTCCAAGTCGGCGTCGGCAAGGTGTGCGCGGTCTCGGGACGACCCTGGAGCGACCGGCCGACTCGCGGCCCGCAGAATTACGTGGTGCTCCCCCGTCAGCCCTGGCTGGACGGCATCAACTCCGGCACGGGCACGGTCCGGCAGTTCGTGGCCGTGCCGCTCGGCATGGGCGCCACCGTCGAGGGGCAGGTCACGGGCGAGGAGGTATGGGGCGGCGTACAGCTTCAGTCCTTCGCGCTGAACGACCGGGAGCTCGGGCGGTGGCGTGCCGAGGAGCGGGAGCGGGCGGAGCGGGCTTCGTCGATGCCCCCGCCGAGCGGTTACGGCGCGCCGATGCCGGGGAGCCCGCCTGTTGCCGCGGCCGGTGGCTTCGGTGCCGCGATGCCCATGGCGGCGCCACCCGCGTCCGGCGGCTACGGCGCCCCGATGCCCATGGCGGCCCCGCCGGCCCCCGGAGCGGTCCCCGCCCCGTCCGCCCCCGGATCGGCCCCGGCACCCGCCGCTGCGGGCGGTCCGGCGAGCCCGCGGCGCGCGGCCGCCGCGATGGGGCTGGGTGCCGGCGGCTCCATGCGGCAGGAGGTCTACAGGGACGACCGGCCGCTCTCGGACTGGTCGGAAAAGCCCGCGGGACGGGTGTTCGTGCACCTGGTGACCCCGCCGGAATGGCGCCGCATCACCGGCGAGGCCGCACCGCCGTCGCCGGTGGACCGGGCCGCCTACACCCGGGCGGGCCTGCCCTGGTTCGACTACTTCGACCAGGACGCGGAGGACCTCGCCCCCACGGACGCGCTCCAGTCCGTCAAGCCGGTCGGCGACTGGCTCGGCGACGACCACGAGCCCTGGCAGCCGCCCACGCCGGGGCAGACGCAGCAACTCAAGGACGCCCCGGGCCGACCGGTCGCGGACGGGGACTGGTAGTCGTCCCGGGGGACGTCGCCGACGGGGACCGGTGGCCGGCGGGGCGCGTCGAGGACGGGGACCGCCGGCCCCTCCCCCGCGGTGCGTTGCGCGGCACGCAACACCCGCTGCCGTTTGTTGCACCCGAGGGCCGGCAAACGCCAAGGTGGCAGTCACGACAGGGACGAGTGACGACCTGAGGGGCGACATGGACAGTGGTGGCTGGAGCAGGCGCCGGTTCGTCGGCGTACTGACGGGCGGGGCCGCCGCGGCGGCGCTGCCGTCCTGCGACAACGCGCCCGCGCCCCCGTCGACCCCGGCCGCGACGCCCGAGGCGAGTACGAGCCCGTCGCGCGAGGCCCGGCGCCCCTCCGGGCCCCGCCCGCTCCACCTCGGCACCTACACGTCCGTCGAGGGCGGCGGCAAGGGCATCGGCCTGGCCACGTACGACGCGGCGACGGGTGAGATCACCGGCGTCGGCACGATCAGCGGCGTCGGCGACCCGTCGTACCTCGCGATCCACCCGGACCGCGGCACGCTGTACGCGGTGGACGAGCGTGCGGACGGTGCCGTGACCGCCGTCCGGCTGTCCGACCGGAAGGTGCTGGGCAGCCGCAGCACCGGCGGGGCGGCCCCCTGCCATCTGTCGGTGCATCCGGGCGGGCGCTGGCTGCTCAGCGCGAACTACGGCACGGGCAGCGTCGCCGTGCATCCCATCGACGCCTCGGGCGTCCTCGGCGAACGCACCGCCCTCGTCCGGCACTCCGCTCCCCCGCCCGGCCCCGGCCAGGAGGGCCCGCACGCCCACCAGGTCGTCACGAGCCCGGACGGGGGCCATGTGCTCGCCGTCGATCTGGGGACGGACACCGTCTACACGTACCGGCTGGACGAGAAGGCGGGCACGCTCACCGAGGTCGCGCAGGCACACACCCGGCCGGGCGCCGGACCGCGCCATCTCACGTTCCACCCGGGCGGCCGGTACGCGTACCTCGCCAACGAGGTCGACAACACGGTGGCGGTCTGCTCCTACGACAAGGCCTCCGGCCGGTTGACCGTCGGCGAAGCGCAGTCCACGGGCACGGGTTCGGGCACGAACTACCCGGCGCAGATCCTGGTGACCGCCGACGGCCGGTACGCCTATCTCGCCAACCGCGGCCACAACAGCCTCACCCGCTACGCCGTCGAGGCGGACGGCGCGCGGCTCAGGCTGCTCGACACGGTGCCGGTGGGCGGTGACTTCCCCCGGCAGATCGCGTTCTCCCCGGAGGGCACGCTGCTGTTCGCGGCGAACCAGAAGTCCTCCACCGTCACCGTCTTCCACGTGGACGAGGGCAGCGGCGCACTGCGGCGCGCCGGCGGGCCGTTCCCCTCACCCGTCGCCGTCTGTGCGCTGCCGCTGTAGGGCCCGCGGGCAGGACGCGGCGGCCTGGCCGAGCAGGACGTGCATGCGCTCGGTGAGCTGCGCGACATCGTCGGCGGGCGCGTGGAAGGCGAGGCGTACGTCGCCGTGGGCGCGGACCCGTTCGATGCGCAGCGTCAGTCCGTGCCGGTCGACGGCGAGCGGCTGGACGCGCACCGCGCCGTGCAGGCTGTCGGAGTCCACCAGCCGCGTGAGGCGTTCGACGGCGTCGGCGTGGCAGTCGGCGAGGTGGGTCAGCAGCCGGGCCTCGGCCGTGGTGAGCGGGTCGGGCACGGCGGCGGCGAACTCGGCGAGGTCGACGACCACGGAGCCGGACGGCTGCCGCAGCACGACACGGGTGGGCGTGAAGGCGAGCCTGCCTCCCTCTACGGCGAACCAGCCCGCGAGCCACAGCCGGGCGCGGATGCGGTTGCGGACCGGGACGGGCGCGACATCGGCGAACTCCAGCACCGCGGACGGCTCGCCGCGGGGTGCGCAGATCGCGGCCGCGAGCAGGGCGCTGTCCTCGGGCACGTCCACGAGCACCCTGCCGTCCTCGTCCACGCTGTGCGCGCCGACCAGTTCCTCCCGTGTGCCCTCCGCGGTCACGGAGCAGGACCACGCGGCGGCGAGCACCGAGCGCGCCCGCTCCGCGGCGGCGGGAGCCGCCGTCCAGCTGTGGCTGTCGTCACCCATCCCAGACCTCCTTAGGTAAGCCTCACCTAACCTATCGGAGATCGGGGTGCAGGCCAACCGCGTCACACGACCTTTGCGAGACCTGTCAGGGCGCGAGAACGCCCAGCAGGGCGCGTGCGCACAGCTCGCGCACCTGTTCGCGCCCCAACTCCGTGCCGCGCAGCCACTCCAGGCAGACGGCCGTGGTGAACGCCAGCCAGCCGCGCACGGCCAGCCGGACCTCCGGCCGCCCCTCGACGGCGGGGCCGAACTCGGGATCCGCGGCGAGCGCGGCGAGGATCTGCCGCTCCTGCGCGGCCAGGGCCCGCTGGTAGACGCGCCGCACCGCCTGGTCCCCCGCCGCGTCGGCGCGGTGGAAGGCGCGATAGCCGTGCGCGTGCGCCTGGACGTACTCCAGGAACGTCTCCAGACCAGCCCCGAGTTGCTCGCGGACCGGGACGCCGGGCACCGCCGCCGTCATGCGCAGCATGCGCTCACTCTCGCGCTCGACGACCGCCGCGAAGAAGTCCCGCTTGGTCGGGAAGTAGTGGTACAGCAGCCCGCGCGACACTCCGGCGATCTCGGCGACCTGCTCGATCCACACGTCGTCGTAGGGGCTCTCCGAGAACAGCCGCGCACCGACCGACAGGAGCTGCTCCCGGCGCTCCTCGGTGCTGAGCCGGCGGCGCGTGCGCCCGCCCTGGTTCGCAGCCATGCCCGCACTTTACTTGACGCCGGTTCAACAACGGGACCACACTGAACCGCGTTATTGAACTCACGTACAACACCTGCGAACCCGCCGTCGGATCAAGGGAGATCGCGTCATGACGGAGGCGCCGATACGGACCGGGCAGCCCAAGGGTTTCCGGAGTGCCGAGCTGGGCTGGCCGGAGCTGGACCGCATTCCGCATCCGCCGCGCCGGATCCCGCTGCTCGGGGACGTGGTGGGAGTGAACCGGCGCACTCCCCTGCAGGACTCGCTGCGCTACGCCCGCGAACTCGGGCCGGTGTTCCGGCGGAAGGCGTTCGGCAAGGAGTTCGTGTTCGTGTGGGGTGCCCGGCACGCGGCCGACCTCGCGGACGAGTCGCGGTTCGCCAAGCACGTGGGGCTCGGCGTGGCCAACCTGCGGCCGGTCGCCGGGGACGGCCTGTTCACGGCGTACAACCACGAGCCGAACTGGCAGCTGGCCCACGATGTGCTCGCGCCGGGCTTCAGCCGCGACGCCATGGCCGGTTACCACCCGATGATGCTGTCGGTCGCGCAGCGGCTGACGGAGCACTGGGACCGGGCGGCGGCGAGGGGCCGGGCGGTGGACGTGCCCGGCGACATGACCAAGCTGACGCTGGAGACGATCGCGCGCACCGGCTTCGGGCACGACTTCGGTTCGTTCGAGCGCTCCCGGCCGCATCCCTTCGTGACCGCGATGGTGGGCACGCTGACCTACGCCCAGCGGCTCAACACCGTGCCCCTCCCGCTGGCCCCGCTGCTGTTGCGGAGCGCGAGCCGGCGCAACGAGGCCGACATCGCCCACCTCAACCACACCGTCGACGAACTGGTCCGGGCCCGGCGCGCCACCGGCGGCGGCGACGGTGATCTGCTCGACCGCATGCTGGAGACGGCCCATCCCGAGACCGGGGAGCGGCTGTCGCCGCAGAACGTCCGCCGCCAGGTCATCACGTTCCTCGTGGCCGGACACGAGACGACCTCCGGCGCGCTCTCCTTCGCCCTGCACTACCTCGCCCGCCACCCCGAGATCGCGGCCCGGGCCCGCGCCGAGGTGGACCGGGTGTGGGGAGACACGGCGGAACCCGCCTACGAGCAGGTGGCCCGGCTGCGCCACGTCCGCCGGGTGCTGGACGAGTCGCTGCGGCTGTGGCCCACCGCGCCCGCCTTCTCCCGGGAGGCCAGGGAGGACACGGTGCTGGCGGGCGAGCACCCCATGCGGCGCGGGGCGTGGGCGCTGGTGCTGACGCCGATGCTGCACCGGGACCCCGAGGTGTGGGGAGCGGACGCCGAACGGTTCGACCCCGACCGCTTCGACGCCCGCGCCGTACGGTCCCGGCCCCCGCACACCTTCAAGCCGTTCGGGACGGGCGCGCGGGCGTGCATCGGGCGGCAGTTCGCACTGCACGAGGCCACGCTGGTGCTCGGGCTGCTGCTGCGGCGCTACGAACTGCGGGCCGACCCGGCCTACCGGCTGCGCGTGACGGAACGGCTGACGCTGATGCCGGAGGGTCTGCGGCTGCGCCCGGAGCGCCGCACGGCGGTGCGGGAGCCGGCCTCAGACCTGCGCTGTCCAGTGCCCGGGGCGGGTGACTGACCCGGGCAGCCGGGTCCCCGCGCTTCCCCGGGCCGCGTTCAGCTGTGGCTGGGTGAGGAAGAACGCCCCGGTCAGATCGGCGTCGGTGAGGTCCGCGTCGCGCAGGTCGGCACCGATCAGGTCGGCTCCCCGCAGGTCCGCTCCGGTGAGGTCGGCGGCGATGAGGTAGGCGCCGCGGAGGCAGGCCCCGCGGAGGTCGGCGCCCTTGAGGCGGGCGCCCATGAGGTCCGCACCCCGGCGGTCCTTCTTGCGGCCCTTGGTGCCGGCCCTGGCCAGCTCGCTCGTCCTCAGCAGCAGGACGTTGACCTCCTGGCGGTG
Organism: Streptomyces sp. NPDC002130; assembly: GCF_040296465.1. Taxonomy (NCBI): domain Bacteria; kingdom Bacillati; phylum Actinomycetota; class Actinomycetes; order Kitasatosporales; family Streptomycetaceae; genus Streptomyces; species Streptomyces sp. NPDC002130. The sequence continues at coordinate 14,413 of NZ_JBEOXI010000123.1, read as the reverse complement.
GGCCGCCACGTCCAGCGCGGCGAGCTCCTCGGGGGTCCCGGCGGTCAGTTCTCCGGTCTTCCGCAAGGCCTCGCGCAGTTCGGCGTGGACGGGGCGGGCCGCCGGCAGGGTGAGCGCCTCGGTGAGGTACCACAGCAGCTCGTGCAGCTGCCGGACCACCGGAAACACGTCGAACATGCGCCGGGCCCGCTCCGGCGGCCCGGTCCGCCAGTCCTGTCCGCCGAAGGTGACCTGGGAGACCTGCTGCCCGGCGCCGAAGCAGTCGTAGACCGTGCAGCCGGTGAATCCTTTCTGCCGGAGCCTGGCGTGGATGCCGCAGCGGTGGTCCTCGCGAAGGTTGCGGCAGGGCGTGCCGGCGGCCTTGTCGACCGCGAAGTCGGCCGAAGCGGCGAAGGGCAGGGCGACGCAGCACAGCCCGAAGCACCGCTCGCAATCGCCGCGCAGGTCCGCCTGCCCGGCCTGGTGTTCTCGCATGCCGTTCAGCATACGAAACGACAACTGACGGGCCGGTTCCGGTCACACCGCCGGCCCGGGCACCTCCAGACGCTCCAGCCGCTCGGGGTCGGCCAGGATGTACATGTCCGTGATGCGGCCGTCGACGATCGTGACGCCCATGACCGACTGGACGCGGCCCCCGTGCGCGTTGACCATTCCGACCGAGCCGTTGACCAGGACCAGCTCCGCGGCCTGCGTGAACGGGGCGAACATGAGCGCCTGCTCCGCCACCGCCTTCGCGCCCTGGACCACCTTGGAGGCGGCCGCGCCCCGCACGAGCGCGCCCGAGTCGGCCCGCAGCAGCACATCCGGGTGCAGGACGGCCACCAGCGCCTCGAAGTCCCCGGCGCGCGAGGCGGCCAGGAAGGCGTCGAGCACCTGCTTCTGCCGGCCGAGATCCGGTTCGGCCGACGGGGTGGCACCGCGCACCCGGCGCCGGGCGCGGCTCGCGAGTTGCCGGGTCGCGGCCGGGTTGCGCTCCACGATCGGCGCGATCTCGTCGAACGGCACGGCGAACATGTCGTGCAGTACGAACGTGAGCCGCTCGTCGGGCGTCAGGTTCTCCAGCACGACCAGCAGGGCCAGGCCCACGGAGTCGGCTTGGAGCACTTCCTCGGCCGGATCGATGTGGGACAAGGGCCGGAGCACCGGATCCGGGACATGGGCCCGCGCCGTGTCCTGACTGTCGCCCAGCAGCTCCTCGCGGCGGGCGGTGCGCGAGCGCAGCATGTCCAGGCAGACCCTGCCGGTCACCGTGGTCAGCCAGCCGCCGAGGTTCTGGATGTCGTCCGTGTCGGTGCGGCTGAGCTTCAGCCAGGTCTCCTGGACGGCGTCCTCCGCCTCGGAGAGCGATCCGAGCATGCGGTAGGCCACCGCCTTGAGGTGTCCGCGGTGTTCCTCGAACCGGTGCGCCAGTTCCTCGTTGCCTGTCATGGTCTCCCCCGTCGTCTTGGTCAACCGCTGATCATCTGCTGAACAGTTCGAACGCCACCGCGGGGCGGCCCCCGAACCGCTCCCCCGTCCTCTCCGCGTGCTGCGTCAGGAAGCCGCGTACGTACGTCTCCGGGTCCTCGCTGGTCAGCACCTCGATGTAGGTGCGGTGTTCCAGCAGGGAGCGCACGGCCCGTTCCATCCCGGCTGTCGCGTCGACCGCGTGCGTGGGTGTGCTGGAACCCGCGACCGCGACCCAGCGCACGCCGTCCCAGGGGTCGAGGCCCTGCTCGACGAGCTCGGGGAAGATCCACCGGTTGCCGGCGTCGCCCGCCGCGTCGAGCGTGGCCCGGCCGACGGCCACGTGGTCCGGGGTGTTCCAGGCGACGCCGCCCCAGGTGTCGCGATGGTTGAGGGTGAGCACCAGCTCGGGCTTGTGGCGGCGGATGGCGGCGGCGATGTCGCGGCGCAGGGCGGTGCCGTACTCGATGACACCGTCCTTGTGATCGAGGAACTCCACCTCCGACACGCCGACCACCGCCGCGCTCGCCCGCTGCTCCCGCTCGCGCAGCGGCCCGCACCGCTCGGGCTCGATGGTGTCGATGCCGGCCTCGCCCCGGGTCGCGAGGACGTAGGCGACCTCGCGGCCCTCGTCGGTCCACGCCGCGATCGCCGCCGAGCAGCCGTACTCGAGGTCGTCCGGGTGTGCCACGACCGCGAGGGCACGCCGCCAGTCGCCGGGCATGGGCTGGAGTTGAGTGGTCGTCATGTCCGCAGACTAGTCCGCGCCACTGGCGTCACGGGGCGTGCGGCGCGGCATCACGCCTCGTCCCGCACCAGCGCCAGCAGTCGGTCGAGGACGCGGGGGCCGCCGGTGCGGATGCCGTCGTGCTCGAACTCGTCCGTGATCCAGGTGCGCAGCCCCCGGACCGTACGGGCGGTGCGCAGCGAGTGGGCCGTGTCGACGTACATGTCGTCGTGGTAGACGGCCGCCACCACCGGCACCGTGTTGGCGGCGAGGCGGGCCGGGTCGTACAGGGGCGTCCAGTCGGTGCGGGCGGCGAGCAGTTCGGCGGTCTCGCGCAGCGGGCGCAGGGCCGGGTCGCAGTCGAACATCCAGGGGTGAATCGATTCGCCCGTGAACAGCAGGGGCTCGTCACCGGCGAGGGCCTTGGCGGCGTCGAACTGGGGGAACTCGGCGCGGACCCGCTCGGCGGACCATGCCGTGGGCCGGGCGTCCTGGCCGTAGATCGACTCGTGGACCAGGGCGTACAGCGGGTGGCGGGCGAAGGAGAGCATGGCCTGTACCTGCTCCTGGAAGGCGTCCGAGAGCGTGGAGCCCTGCGGGGTGCGGACGAAGGCGTCCTCGAGGAGGTGGTGCAGGCGGTGGGTGCCGTCTCCGGTGCCGAGGGCGATGCCGAGGGACTGGAAGGCCTCGACGGTGAGCCGGTAGCCGTTCGGCAGGACCACGTCGTGGTGGAGCAGGTGGTCGGCGATGCGGCGGGCGCGCTCGGCGTCCTGCGGGTAGCGGGCGTAGTGGGCGGCGACCTTGCGTTCGATGCGCGGGAAGGCGGCCCGGTAGACGTCGTCGGCGTGGGCGTCCAGGGAGGGCAGGCCGCCGGTGATCACGGCGGTGGCCAGGCCTTCGGGGGCGAAGGACAGGTAGGTGGTCGCGCAGAAGCCGCCGAAGCTCTGGCCGAGGACGGTCCAGGGCTTGCCGCCGGTGAGTTCCGCGCGGACGGCCTCGCAGTCGCGGACGATCGAGTCGGCGCGGAAGTGTGCGAGGTAGTCGGCCTGCTCGGCCGGACCGCCGCGCAGCGGGAGCGTCTGGCGGTTCGCGGGAGTGCTGTGGCCGGTGCCGCGCTGGTCGAGGAGCAGGACGCGGTACTCCTTCAGGGCCCTGCCGAGCCAGCCCGGCCGTCCGACGGACCGGTCGGCGCCGAAGCCGGGTCCGCCCTGGAGGTAGAGAAGCCACGGCAGGTCCTGGGATGCCTTGTCGCTCGCCACGACCTCGCGGGCGTACAGCTCGATCGTCTCGCCCGCGGGGCGGCCGTGGTCGAGGGGGACGGTGAAGCGGCGGTCGGTGAGGAGGACTCCGGGCTGGCGGTAGCTGACGGTCAACAGGGCTCCCGGGACGGACGGATGTGCGGGGCGCGTCCCAGTTCATCACAAGGATCGTCCGTGAGTGAGCCCCTCGATCATGAAACCTTGCTGAACGGCCGTTCAGGCTCAGCGGGCGGACAGGCTGGAGCGACGGACCACCAGTTCGGGCTGCAGGACGACCCTGCGGTGCTCGTGGGCGCGCGCCGCGCCCTCCTCCTCCGTCTCCTCCAGGAGCAGGTCGGCGGCCATGGCGCCCATGGTGACGGCGGGCTGCCGCACCGAGGTGAGCGGGACGGCCGCGGCGGCGGCGAACTCGATGTCGTCGTAGCCGACGATGGCGAGGTCGTCGGGGACACCGACACCGGCCGCGTACATGGCCTGCAGGACACCGAGGGCGAGCAGGTCGTTGGCGCAGAACACGGCGGTGGGCCGGTCCGCGAGCCCGAGCAGCCGGGCCCCGGCGTCCCGTCCCGCGGCGACGTCCAGCCGTTCGGTCGGCAGCTCACGCAGCGCGTCGGCGCCGAGCCCGGCCTCGGCGAGCGCTTGGAGGGCGCCGGTGCGGCGGTCACTGACCTGGTTCAGGCCGGGCGGACCGCTGACGTAGGCGATCGAGCGGTGCCCGGCGTCGACGAGGTGGCGTACGGCCAGGGCGCCGCCCGCGACGTCGTCGACGGAGACCGAGCATTCGGTGGTGCCCTCGGCGACCCGGTCGACCAGGACGAACGGGATGCCGTGCCGGCGGAACGTCTCGATGTTGCGGCCGGTCGCGTCGGCCGGGGTGAGCAGCACGCCGCGCACCCGCTGCTCGGCGAAGAGCGACAGGTACTCGGCTTCCTCGCCCGGGTTCTGGGCGCTGTTGCAGACCATGACGCCGAGTCCGGCCTGCCGGGCGGCGCGCTCGGCTCCGCGCGCGACGTCGACGAAGAACGGGTTGCCCATGTCGAGGACGAGCAGCCCCATGATGCGGCTGCGGCCCGCGCGCAGCTGGCGCGCGGACTCGCTGCGGACGTACCCGAGCCGGTCTATCGCGGACAGCACCCGGGCCCGGGTCTCGGTCGCGACCGTGTCCGGGCGGTTGATCACGTTCGAGACCGTGCCGACGGAGACTCCGGCGACGCGGGCGACGTCCTTGATACCCACCGACTGGGCCATCGGGCAGGGACCTCCAGAGGGAGACGAGGGGGGCGGCGGCCGGGGCGGCTTCACATTACCGGCACGCCGCCCCGGGAACCGGATGCGGTCAGGCGGGCAGGCGGAAGTCCGTCACGTGCAGCGCCGAGGGCGTCGTACCGGTGGACTTCTCCTGGTACATGAACGACAGCACCCCGTCCTGCGCGACCCGGGTCTCGTCGATGACGACCTCGCCGAAGGCGTTGAGGCCGCTGCCGTCGAAAAGGATCTTCCAGTCCGTGTAGCCGGAGGCGGCGGAGGCCCCCGCGATCCGGCCGAACGGGAAGACCGCGTACGCGTTGTCGTACTTGTCCAGGATCAGCTTGGTGCGCTGGCTGGAGTTCAGCGGTACCGGTATCTCGGTCTTCTGCCAGGTGCCGGCGGCGTTCCTGCGGACGTGGAAGGCACGGCCGTTGGCGGTCCGGTTCGCGACGTAGTTCGTGGTGCACTGGCCGAAGCGGCCGGGGACGTAGGAGATGATCGCGTGCGGCCGGCCCGCGGAGTCGGTGAACTGGCTCTCCTGGTTCATCAGGGAGTGGTCCGGGTTGAGCGGGTCGACGACCAGGCCGGCGTCGGTCACGGACACCTTGTCGGAGCCTCCGGTGACGCCGACGACGGTTCCGGCGTTGTTGCGCCAGGTGCGGCCCCGGTCGTCGGAGTAAACGTAGCCGGTGTCGTGGTTGGTGATGCCGCCGCTGTTGCACATCACGGCGCCGTTCTGCTCGCGCCAGGTGAAGAAGGAGTGCAGCCGGCCGTTCCGGTCGTAGTCGATGCCGTGCAAGTACATGTTGCGGGCCGTCGAGGAGCCGTGCTCGCTGGTGTACGTGCCCGTGGCGCTGGACCACTCGCCGAGGTCGGTCCACTTCGTGCCGTCGTACTCGGCGAGGGCGTTGCGGCCGTTGCCGGAGATCGCGACGCGGTAGCTCAGCTGGAGCTTGCCGTCGGGCGTGGCGACGAACTGCGGGTAGGTGAACTGGGAGGTCAGGGCCAGCCCGTCCAGGGTGGACTGGGGCGCCCCGAAACGGCTCGCGGTCCAGCTCAGCCCCGCGGGGTTGTCCATGAGCCCGGCGGCGGACTTGACGTAGGTGAAGCCGTCGCTGTGGGAGTCCATGTTGAGGTGGAGCCGGCCGTCGACCTTGGAGACGCCCATGGAGATGACGTTGTGGGAGTCGTTGTAGCGCAGCGTGTGCCCGACCTTCACGGTCGACCAGGTGCTCCCGCCGAGGACGCGGCGGCCGACGACGGCGTTGCGGTCGGCGGTGTACCAGACGGCGTACTGGTAGCCCTTGTAGGTCAGCAGGCCGTTCTTCTGGAACGAGTTGTTGTTGACCAGCCCGTCGTAGGACACGAAGAAGAGGGCCTGGCTGTCGAGCGTGGTGGTGCCGTTGCGGGTGACCGAGGGGCCCGGGTCGGCGGCCCGCGCGGTGCCGGAGGCCAGGGCGGGGGTCACCACTGCTCCCGCGAGGGCGGCGGCCAGCAACGTACGTCTGTGCATCTCGTGGACTCCATCGTCATGCGAGGTGGAACACTTCGGTGAGCGGTTTCATGGCCTCGTCGGGCCGGGCGCCGTCCAGCGACTCGAAGAACGGCGCCATCTCCGCCTGCCAGCGGGCGTTGACGTCGGTGGCTTCCATTCCGGCCTGGGCGGCCGCGAAGTCCTCGGTCTCCAGGTAGCCGACCAGCAGTCCGTCCTCGCGCAGGAAGAGCGAGTAGTTGTGCCAGCCGGTCTCCGAGAGTGCCTGGAGCATCTCGGGCCACACCGCGGCGTGCCGCTCGCGGTATTCGTCGAGGCGCTCCGCCCGGACCTTCAGCAGGAAGCACACGCGCTGCATCGACAACCCTCCAGGGACTAGAAGTTGAACTGGTCGATGTTCTTGGCGTCGAACACGGTCGGCTTGCCGAGGCTGATCACGCCGTCCTTGCCGATGGTGTACTCGCCCATGGAGCCGGCCTTGAAGGTCTCGCCCTCCTTGCCGGTGATCTGTCCGGAGGACAGGGCGACAGCGGTCCGGGCGGCCAGTTCGCCGAGCTTGGCCGGGTCCCACAGCTCGAACGCCTCGACGGTGCCGTTCTTGACGTACTTGCGCATGTCGTTCGGGGTGCCGAGGCCGGTCAGCTTGACCTTGCCCTTGTACTTGGAGCCCGACAGATACTGGGCGGCGGCCTTGATGCCGACGGTGGTCGGGGAGATGATCCCCTTCAGGTTCGGGTACTCCTGGAGCAGGCCCTGGGTCTGCTGGAAGGACTGCTGGGCGTCGTCGTTGCCGTACGCGGTCTTCACCAGCTTCATGTTCTTGTACTCGGGCTTCTTCAGCTCGTCCTTCATGAAGTCGATCCAGGTGTTCTGGTTCGTCGCGGTCTGCGCGGCGGACAGGATCGCGATCTCGCCCTTGTAGCCGATCTGCTTGGCGAGCAGCTGCACCTCGGTACGGCCCAGGTCCTCGGCGGAGGCCTGCGAGACGAAGGCGTTGCGGCAGTCGGGCGTGGTGTCGGAGTCGTAGGTGACGACCTTGATGCCGTTCTTCATGGCCTGCTTGAGCGCGGTGCACAGCGCACCCGGGTCCTGGGCGGACACGGCCATCGCGTCGACCTGTTGCTGGGTGAGCGTGTTGACGTAGGAGACCTGCCCGGCGGTGTCGGTCGCGCTGGACGGCCCGACCTCCTTGTAACTGGACCCCAGCTCCTTGAGCGCCTTCTCGCCGCCCTTGTCGGCGCTGGTGAAGTACGGGTTGTTGACCTGCTTGGGCAGGAACCCGACGGTGAGGCCCTTCTTGGTGGCCGCGTTCGGGTCGGCCTTGCCGGCCGTGGCGGCGGAAGCGCCCTCGTTCGCCACGTCCTTCTTGGTGGTGCCGCCGCCGCAGGCGGTCAACGCGAGTGCGAGGGATGTGGCGGTGGCGAGGGCCGCACAGCTGCGGCGGAGGGTGGAGTTGCGCATGATGGTTTCCTTTGAACGAGGTTGAAGGGGAGCGCCCCGAAAGGGGCGCGGGGAACTGCGCGACCAGCCACGGACGACGGGTCAGCCGGACGATTGAGCACGCAGGACGGCGATCTGCCGAGCCACCCGCGGCCCGAGCACGGACAGCACCAGCAACACACCGGTCACGACGATCTGCGACTGCGCGGAAACGTCCTGGAGGCTCATCACGTTCTGCAGCGCCCCCAGCAGAAACACCCCGGCGATCGCCCCGCCCAACGTGCCCTTGCCGCCGTCGAAGTCGATGCCGCCGAGCAACACCGCGGCCACGACGGACAGTTCCAGGCCGGTGGCGTTGTCGTAGCGGGCGCTGGCGTAGTGCAGCGCCCAGAAGATGCCGGTCAGGGAGGCCATCAGCCCGGTCAGCGTGAACAGGATCAGCTTCTGCCGCCTGACCCGGATACCGGCGAACCGCGCCGCCTCCTCACTCGCACCGATCGCGAACAGCGACCGCCCGAACGGCGTGGCGTGCAGCGCGACCACGGCGATGGCGAGCAGGACGAGAAAGGGCAGGAAGGCGTACGGGATGAAGGTGTCACCGATGCGCCCGGCAGCGAAGTCCAGGTACTGCGTGGGGAAGTCGGTCACCGCGTCGGAACCGAGCACGATCTGCGCGATGCCCCGGTAGGCGGCGAGGGTGCCGATGGTGACGGCGAGGGACGGCAGCCCCAGCCGGGTCACCAGCAGCCCGTTGACCAGCCCGCACACGACACCGAGCAGCAGGCAGATCGGGATGATCGTCTCGATGGCCATGCCCTGGTTCCACAGCGCGCCCATCACGGCGCCGGACAGACCGGCCGTGGAAGCGACCGACAGGTCGATCTCGCCGGAGACGACCAGCAGGGTCATGGGCAGCGCGATCAGCGCGATGGGCAGGGTGTTGCCGATCAGGAACGACAGGTTGAGCGCGTTGCCGAATCCGTCGACGAAGCCGAAGGAGAACAGCAGGACCACGACGAGCAGGGCGCCCACGGCGGAATCCCACCTTTTCAAGGCGGACCAGCGGATCGCTCGGCTCAGGGAGATGTCAGCCATGGCGGGCGTTCCTCTTCTTCAGGGCGGAGGCCACGCGCAGCGCGACGATCCGGTCGACCGCGATGGCGAGGATGAGCAGGATGCCGTTGATCGCGAGCACCCACACGGAGCTGACGCCGAGGGCGGGCAGCACGCTGTTGATGGAGGTCAGCAGCAGCGCGCCGAGGGCCGCGCCGTAGACGCTGCCGGAGCCGCCGGTGAAGACGACACCACCGACCACCACCGCGCTGACGACGGTCAGTTCGTAGCCGTTTCCGGTGCCGGAGTCGACGTTGCCGAACCGGGCCAGGTACATCGCGCCGGCGAGCCCGGCGAGAGCGCCGCAGAAGGTGTACGCGGCGAGGATCCGCTTACGGACCGGGATCCCGGCGAGGCGGGCGGCCTCGGGGTTGGAGCCGAGCGCGTACAGTTCGCGGCCGCTGGCGAAGTGCCTGAGGTAGTAGGCGGTGGCGATGAGCACCGCCAGCGCGATCAGCGCCAGGTAGGGGACCGCCGAGATGCCGCCGGAACCGAAGTCGACGAATCCGCCGGGCAGATCGGCCGCGGTGATCTGGCGGGAGCCGACCCAGATGGAGTCGATGCCGCGGATGATGTAGAGCGTGCCGAGGGTGACGACGAGCGCGGGCACCTGGCCGAGGCTGACGAGCAGTCCGTTGAGCAGTCCGAAGCCGATCCCGAGCAGCACCGCCAGCGCGATCGCCACGACGGAGTTGCCGCCGCCCTGGAGATACGTTCCGGCGGCGAACGCGCTGATGCCGAGCGTGGATCCGACGGACAGGTCGACGTTGCGGGTGATGACCACCAGGGACTGGCCGGTGGCGACCAGGACCAGGATCGTCGCGTTCAGCAGCAGGTCCTTGATGCCCTGCTCGGACAGGAACTGGCTGTTGCCGGCCTGGGTGACGCCGATCATCACCAGGAAGACGAGCAGGATGGCGAGTTCGCGCATCTTGAAGACGCGGTCGACCAGCCGGGTGCCACTGGACTTGGGCACGTCGGCCACGGGGGCCTCTTGCGGGGTCACGACCGTCATGCGGCGGCCCTCCCGGTGGCTGCGGCCATCACGGTTTCCTCGGTGGCGTCGGTGCGCGGTATCTCGGCGGTGAGGCGACCCTCGTGCATCACCAGCACGCGGTCGGCCATGCCGAGGATCTCGGGCAGGTCGGAGGAGATCATCAGGACGGCCACGCCGTCGGCGGCCAGTTGCGACAGCAGCCGGTGCACCTCGGCCTTGGTGCCGACGTCGATGCCCCGGGTCGGCTCGTCGACGATCAGCACCTTGGGGCCGGTGGCCAGCCATTTGGCGAGCACGACCTTCTGCTGGTTGCCGCCGGACAGCGTGTTGACGGTGTCGGCGATCCGGGCGTACTTGACCTGGAGCTTGACGGCCCAGTCGAGGGAGCGGCTGCGCTCGGCGCCGCGGTCCATCAGCCCGGCCTTCACCGTCGTCCGCAGGCCCGTCAGCCCGATGTTCCGCTCGATGGACATGTCCATCACCAGGCCCTGGGCGCGCCGGTCCTCCGGGACCAGGGCGACTCCGGCGGCCATGGCGGCCGAGGGCGCGCCGTTGACGAGGGCTTTGCCGTGGACGGTAACCTCGCCGGCGTCCCAGCGGTCGATGCCGAAGACGGCCCGGGCGACCTCGGTGCGCCCGGCGCCGACCAGTCCGGCCAGGCCGACGATCTCGCCGTGCCGGACCTCGAAGGAGACGTCGGTGAAGACGCCCTCGCGGGTCAGCCGGCGCACGCTCAGGGCGACCTCGCCCGGCGTCACGTCCTGCTTGGGGTAGAGCTCGTCCAGATCGCGGCCGACCATGCGGCGCACGAGGTCGTCCTCGGTCATGCCGTCCAGGGGCTCGCTGGCGATCCAGGCGCCGTCGCGCAGGGTGGTGACCCGTCGGCAGATCTCGAAGATCTCCTCCAGCCGATGGGAGATGAACAGCACGGCGGCGCCCTGGTCGCGCAGGGTGCGGACGACGCCGAAGAGGCGGGCGACCTCGCTGCCGGTGAGGGCGGCCGTCGGCTCGTCCATGATCAGGACGCGGGCGTCGAAGGAGAGGGCCTTGGCGATCTCGACGATCTGCTGGTCGGCGATGGACAGGCCGCGGGCGGGCCGGTCGGGGTCGAGTTCGACCCCGAGTCGCTCCATGAGGGCGGCCGTCGCGTTGTGGGTGGCCTTGTGGTCGATCCGGCCGAGGGCGCGGCGCGGCTGGCGGCCCATGTAGATGTTCTCGGCGATCGACAGGTCGGGGAAGAGCGTGGGCTCCTGGTAGATCACGGCGATGCCGGCGTCGCGGGCGTCGCCGGGGCCGTGGAAGGCGACGGGCGCACCGTCGAGCAGCACCTGGCCGGCGTCCGGGCGGTGCACGCCGGCGAGGGTCTTGATGAGGGTGGACTTGCCGGCACCGTTCTCGCCGGCGAGTGCGTGCACCTCCCCGGGGAACAGCTCCAGGGAGACGTCCCGCAGTGCGCGGACCGCGCCGAAGGACTTGGAGACGTCCTGCAGAGCGAGAACCGGGGCCGGACCCGTGGTGGACGGGTGGGTCATGAGGGCTCCTCGACGACGCCGGCGGGTCGGCCCTCTCGGCGTCGTGAAAGGTTTCAACTTGGTTGCCGGGACGTTAGGCGGGCCGCGCATGTCACGTCAATGGGTTCTGGTCGAAAAAGTTTCGAGGACAGAAGGTCACGCATGGGTCACGGCAAGCCGCCTCGGCCGGAGGGGTTGACACCCCTACGGAGGGCCCATAGCTTCGCGTCCTGAATCGTTTCATTCAGTGGTCGTCACGACCCGATGTCACAGGAGCCTGACGTGACCGAGCTCGCCGCGGCGAAGGCCGCTCTCAAGACACAGGCCGTCGAGACGCCGTCGTGGGCGTACGGGAACTCGGGCACACGCTTCAAGGTCTTCGCGCAGGAGGGCGTGCCGCGCACCCCGTTCGAGAAGCTGGACGACGCGGCGAAGGTGCACGAGTTCACCGGCGTCGCCCCGACCGTGGCCCTGCACATCCCGTGGGACAAGGTCGACGACTACGCGGCGCTGGCGAAGCACGCCGAGCAGCGGGGCGTGAAGCTCGGGGCGATCAACTCCAACACGTTCCAGGACGACGCCTACAAGCTCGGGAGCATCTGTCATCCGGAGGCCTCCGTGCGCCGGAAGGCCGTCGATCATCTGCTGGAGTGCGTCGACATCATGGACGCGACGGGCTCGACGGATCTGAAGCTGTGGTTCGCCGACGGGACGAACTATCCCGGCCAGGACGACATCCGGGGGCGGCAGGACCGGCTGGCCGAGGGCCTGGCCGAGGTCTACGAGCGGCTCGGGGACGGGCAGCGGATGCTGCTGGAGTACAAGTTCTTCGAGCCGGCGTTCTACACGACGGACGTGCCGGACTGGGGCACTGCCTACGCCCACTGCCTGAAGCTCGGGCCGAAGGCACAGGTCGTCGTCGACACGGGGCACCACGCGCCGGGGACCAACATCGAGTTCATCGTCGCGACGCTGCTGCGTGAGGGAAAGCTCGGCGGGTTCGACTTCAACTCGCGGTTCTACGCGGACGACGACCTCATGGTCGGGGCGGCGGACCCGTTCCAGCTGTTCCGGATCATGTACGAGGTCGTGCGGGGCGGTGGGTTCTCGCCCGAGGTCGCGTTCATGCTCGACCAGTGCCACAACATCGAGGCGAAGATCCCGGCGATCATCCGGTCGGTGATGAACGTGCAGGAGGCGACGGCGAAGGCGTTGCTGGTCGATGGTGACGCGTTGGGGGCGGCGCAGCGCGGTGGTGATGTGCTGGAGGCCAATGCCGTGGTGATGGACGCGTACAACACGGATGTGCGGCCGCTGCTTCGCGAAGTGCGGGAGGAGATGGGGTTGGACCCCGATCCCATTGCTGCGTACCGGCGGTCCGGGTGGGGTGAGCGGATCGTGGCTGAGCGGGTTGGTGGACAGCAGGCTGGGTGGGGTGCGTAAGCGTCTGCGTTGATCTGTTGACCGCGGAGTGCGGGTGGTCCGTGGTTGATCGCGCGGTTCCCCGCGCCCCTGAAAGCAAGAACCTCACCCTCTCTCTTTTGAAAAGGAACTGTTCATGGCTGTGCATCCCGAAGCTGACGCTCTGCTCGCCCGGTCGCACCGGCTCGGCGGCGATCCCCGGAACACGAACTACGCGGGGGGCAACGCCTCCGCCAAGGGCATCGATACCGACCCCGTCACCGGTGGGGACGTCGAGTTGATGTGGGTCAAGGGGTCCGGTGGGGATCTCGGGACGCTGACCGAGGCCGGGCTGGCCGTGCTGCGGCTGGACCGGATGCGGGCGCTCGCCGAGGTGTATCCGGGGGTGGAGCGCGAGGACGAGATGGTCGCCGCGTTCGACTACTGCCTGCACGGCAAGGGCGGGGCCGCTCCGTCCATCGACACCGCCATGCACGGGCTGGTCGAGGCCGCGCACGTCGATCATCTGCACCCGGATTCGGGGATCGCGCTCGCGTGTGCCGCCGACGGGGAGAAGCTGACCGCCGAGTGCTTCGGGGACAGCGTGGTGTGGGTGCCGTGGCGGCGGCCCGGATTCCAGCTGGGGCTGGACATCGCCGCCGTGAAGGAGGCCAATCCGCAGGCCATCGGGTGCGTTCTCGGCGGGCACGGGATCACAGCCTGGGGCGACACGTCCGAGGAGTGCGAGCGGAACTCGCTGCACATCATCCGGACCGCCGAGAAGTTCCTCGCCGAGCGGGGCAAGCCGGAGCCCTTCGGACCGGTGATCGAGGGGTACGCCGCGCTGGGTGCCCCGGAGCGGCGGGAGCGGGCCGCCGCGCTCGCCCCGCACGTGCGGGCCATCGCCTCACAGGACCGGCCCCAGGTCGGGCACTTCGACGACTCCGAGGTCGTGCTCGACTTCCTCGCGAGCGCCGAGCACCCGCGGCTCGCCGCGCTCGGGACCTCCTGCCCGGACCACTTCCTGCGCACCAAGGTGCGGCCGCTGGTGCTGGACCTGCCGCCGAGTGCACCCCTCGACGAGGCCATCGCCCGGCTGAAGGAGCTGCACGCCGAGTACCGCGAGGAGTACGCCGCCTATTACCAGCGGCACGCCGAGCCCGACTCCCCCGCCATGCGCGGCGCCGACCCGGCGATCGTGCTGGTGCCGGGCGTGGGCATGTTCTCCTTCGGCAAGGACAAGCAGACCGCCCGGGTCGCCGGCGAGTTCTACGTCAACGCCATCAACGTGATGCGCGGGGCCGAGGCGGTCTCCACCTATGCGCCGATCGAGGAGTCCGAGAAGTTCCGCATCGAGTACTGGGCGCTGGAGGAGGCCAAGCTCCGGCGGATGCCGAAGCCCAAGGCGCTGGCGACGCGGGTGGCGCTGGTGACGGGTGCCGGGAGCGGGATCGGCAAGGCCATCGCGCACCGGCTCGTGGCCGAGGGCGCGTGTGTGGTCGTGGCCGACCTCGACGCGGAGAACGCCGCCGCCGTCGCCGAGGAGCTGGGCGGGTCCGACAAGGCCGTCGCCGTGACGGTGGACGTCACCTCCGAGGAGCAGATCACCGAGGCGTTCCGGACGGCCGTGCTGGCCTTCGGCGGAGTCGACCTCGTCGTCAACAACGCGGGCATCTCGATCTCCAAGCCGCTGCTGGAGACCTCCGCGAAGGACTGGGACCTCCAGCACGACATCATGGCCCGCGGCTCCTTCCTGGTGTCGCGGGAGGCGGCCCGGGC